>NZ_JBGVBR010000034.1:0-6772 GCF_045225735.1 Succinimonas sp.
ATTAACGCTGTTTTATCCGCATAGTAGCTGTTGCTCTCAATAAGCTCATGAAACGTTTCACCCCCGATGTTAACCGGCTTAACCATAATGCTTGTCCTTTTGATGTCCTGACATGACTCAGGCTTTTGCGGCAGCCCGGATACAGAGGGCACCGCAAAAAAAAGTAATTTAAATATATTCAGTAAACAAAGTCTTCTTATCTATGTCAAAGCCGGCACATAAAAAATCATTGCTTTGTCACTAAAACAAAGGCGGAGAAGGGCTCCGTTATCGGGGATAAGCGAAGGGACGGGGTAATTGCGGTCTCTCCGGACCGCCGGATTCTCAAGAGAGGGATTTTGGCATGCCGTACTTGCGAAATACCTGCTGAAAACTCCTCTCAGGATTTTCCGAAGCCTAAAAGAGCTTGTAAGATCTCCTGATAAAAAAACCGGGGCCTCCTTTTCGGGAAGTCCCGGTGCTGTTTCACCGCTGTTTGCCGCCGCTTTTCAGGCTGCTTTCAGGGGATCAGGGCTCGTTATAAATCTCCAGATTTTCCGTGGAATCGGTCCAGGCCTTGTTAGCCTTGGCATCATCGTTTCTGACGGAATCCAGATAGCTGAGATAGGCTTCGTCAATGTCGCCGGTAATATAGTCCCCGTCAAACACGGAGGTCTCAAAGCGTTCCAGAGCCGGGTTCTCCAGCATGACGGCCTTCTTCAGATCCTCCAGAGACTGGTAGATAAGAGCATCGGCGCCGATAAGACGGCAGATCTCGTCGTTGCTGCGGCCGCAGGCGATAAGCTCCTTGTCGGAGGGCATGTCAATGCCGTACACATTGGGATAGCGGATTTCCGGAGCCGCTGATGCAAAATACACCTCGGCGGCGCCGGCCTCCCGGGCCATTTCCACAATCTGGGCAGAGGTGGTGCCCCGGACGATGGAGTCGTCCACCAGAAGCACTCTCTTGTCTTTGAATTCGGCCGGGATGGGGTTCAGCTTGTTGCGGACGCCCTTCTTTCTCTGCTTCTGACCGGGCATGATAAAGGTTCTGCCGATATAGCGGTTCTTCACAAAGCCCTGCCGGTAGGGAATGCCCAGATTCCGGGCGATCTCCACGGCAATGTCGCAGCTGGTCTCCGGCACCGGGATCACCACGTCGATTTTAAGATCCTTGTATTCTCTTTTGATCTTATCGGTAAGCATGGTGCCCATGTGCACTCTGGCGGCATAAACGGAAACCCCGTTCATGATGGAATCCGGCCGGGCAAAATAAACATATTCGAAGATGCAGGGATTCAGGCAGGGATTGTCGGCGCAGACTCTGGTATGAAGCTCGCCGGTTTCGCTGATAAAGACGCATTCCCCCGGAGCCACGTCTCTCATAAGCTCAAAGCCGCTGACATCCAGGGCCACGCTCTCGGAGGCCACCATGTACTCGGTTTTGCCGTCCTCTCCGGATCTCCGGCCCAAAACCATGGGACGGATGCCGTGGGGATCCCGGAAGGCCACAATGCCGGCCCCGATAATCAGAGCTACCACGGCATAGGCGCCCCGTACCATGCCATTTACCTTCTTTACGGCGGCAAAAATCTCATCCGGGGTCAGGGTCACGCCGGAGCTCGACTTGTCAATCTCATGAGCGAAGATATTCAGGAGCACCTCGGAATCAGAGGTGGTATTGGTATGCCGGCGGAATTCGCTGAGCTTTTCCCGGAGCTCCCGCACATTAGTGAGATTGCCGTTGTGAGCCAGGGTGATGCCGAAGGGGCTGTTCACGTAAAAGGGCTGCGCCTCGGCGGCAGAGGAAGAGCCGGCGGTGGGATAGCGCACATGGCCGATGCCGATGTTTCCTCTGAGACGATACATGTGCTTGGTTTCAAACACATCCTTCACAAGACCGTTGGCCTTGCGCTGCTTGAAATTGCCGTCATCAACGGTAACGATTCCGGCTGCATCCTGACCTCTGTGCTGCAAAACAGTAAGAGCATCATAAAGGGACTGATTAACTGGTGAAGTGGCAACAATGCCGACAATACCGCACATGCTGATATCCTTTTTGTAGGTAGAAAACAGGAAACGGTCCCCTTCCCCGGCCGGGGAATCAGGCTTAAAACCGTAACCGCAGGTGACTGATTTCCGGTATTATAACGGTTTTGAGGGAATGATTTCATAATTTTTTCATCCGCCAAACCCCTCTATTTCCCCCTGAAAAGCCGCCATTGTAACGCGTGATATAAATCACAAAAAATAACAAGACGGATCCTCGTCCGCCCCGAGGAAAACAAAAAATGCAGCACCCCGGGGATCCTGCATTCATTGTTTTATGAGTCTGTATTTTGTGAGCCCTTACTCTGTCGGACGGGCCCGTCTTTTAAGCCTCTGCTCTGTCAGGCTGCCCTTCCTACATGAGACCGAAGTACTGCAGAGCGCTTACGGCCAGCTTGTTCACCTCGGGAAGGATCTTGGCATTGGCGTACCAGGGCTGACTGGGCAGCGTGGCAAAAAAGCCGTACTTCAGTATCAGCTGGAAGCACATGGCCGCGGCCAGCACGATAATGGCGCCCCGGGCCAGACCGAACACCATGCCCAGCATTCTGTCGGTGCCCGAAAGCCCCGTCTTCTTAAGAATGGTGGTTACCAGATAGTTGATGAGACCGATAACCATAAGGGAGCCGAAGAACAGCGACACCAGAGCCAGAGCAATCTGAATCCTGGTGTCATCGGTGAAGGTGAAAAGCTTCGCCATGGGCTCGTAGAAATTGCTGGCCACGAAAAAAGCCACAATCCAGGCCACCAGAGAAAGGATTTCCTTGATAAAGCCCCTGAAGGCGCTGACCATGGCGCTGATAACCAGGATGGCCAGAATTACAATATCAATCCACTGCATGCTATTTTGTCCATTCCGGCAGAAATCCGCCGGCGCGAAATCTGAAAAAAACAGCGCAGATTTTAGCGGAAAACGGATCTGTTAGCAAGATGGCAAAATTCCCCCTGTTCGCCCCCGGTCAGATCTCTCTATGACGCCCGGCCGACTCTTCCTGCCGTGTCCCCGCTCTCCCGAAAACTCCGACTGAGCTCCGGGGGAATCAGAATTTCCGCATCCCCGGAAGGCACCCGATCCTCCTCGCTGACTTCTCTTCCGGCAAAGATGCGGTACATCCCCTGATAAAGCGCCAGGGGTTCGCCGCTCCCGCCTCCGAATACGGTGATAATGCCCCGGGCATTCCGGAACACGGTAAGGGCCTGATTCAGGGGATCCGATCTCCGCCGTTCCGGATTCTGCTTGAGGAGGCTCCGGAGGAATCTGACGCCGCCGGGAAGATTGGCCTTGCTCAGGGGATCTCCCAGCAAAAGCAGACCTCCCAGGGCGAAGGCCTGAGCCGTCATCACCCGCACCGCCGCCTCCGGGGGCTCCCGGTCTCCGACTTCTGCGGTGAGAATGCAGTCCGGATCCATGGTCCAGAGAGCGTCAGCCATCCAGTAGCGGTAACGGAGCATTTCAGAATTAAGATCAGCCCTTTCCTGACTGCGTTCGGCATCATCGCCGAGACGCATGACATTAAGAAGCCCCAGAGACGGCCACAGGGGAGCGTTGCAGCCGATAAGACAGGCATCGGCTCCGGCGCCCTTTCTGATCGCCGTGAGTCCCAGACGGTAACGGGAAATCCAGGTTACTCCGGGCTGCCGGGAGACCGTGCCCGGCACCGCGCCGAAGAAGCAGGCATCCAGCTTGAAGCAGGAAACGCCGTAATCCCGGCGGAGGATGCGAAACATCCGGGAAAGATGCTCCCGCACCTCGTAAAGGGAGGTGTCCAGGAGATACCAGGGGGTGTCCCGCCAGCCGCCGTAGGTAATGCTTTCGGCCTTGAGGGGTTCTCCTGATTCATCTGCAATAAACCAGTCCCGGTGCTCCCGGAAAATCCGGGATCCCGGACTGGCGATAAACGGGGCCAGCCAGAGAGCCGGACACTTGCCCTGCGCCAGAATGTCCTCGCAGATCCGCTTTACCCCGGAACGGAAGCGGGGAGAACGATCCAGCCAGTCCCCCATGAAGGGCTGATAGCCGTCATCGATAAGAAGAAACTCCAGATCCGGCCAGTCCTCGGCCATGATGTTAAGATTCTCTTTTATGAGATCCTCGGTGATGCCGGCGTAATAGGCATACCAGGAGCACCAGCCGGAGGCGCGGGCTCCGTACACCGGCGGCATGCGGATGGAGATTCTCCGGGCGTACTCGTCCAGAATTTCATCCTGCTTTTCCCCGGTGAGAAAGCAGACATATTCCGCTTCATAATCCGAGCCGGCCTTAAGGGTGATATCCCCCAGATCCCAGTAAACCTCCAGGTCATTGCCGTTCTTCCGGAAAAAAATATCGGTCTCGCCGCAGGAGGTGGCGCCCATAAGATGCCATCTCTCATCGGCATAAAACATGAAGAAATTGGAGCCCAGCACTCCCTCAAGGCCGTGGTACAGCCGGTAGTCCCGGGTTTCGTCAATGCGTCCGATATGCCGGGGATGCCCGAAGGAGCCGGCCGTCAGGGACAGCATCTGATAGCCCTCGCAATAAATAAGAGCGTCCTCAGGCAGCGTCATCTCCAGGATCCTGACCAGGCCGGGGCGGCATTCCTCCGCCGCGTGAAAGCAGAGCCGGTACTCCGTGGTCAGAGCATCGGGGACAATGTAATCATTTCCGGAAAAGGAACCGTTTTCCGTAAGCGCGCAATGATAATCCATGGCCATGACATCCTCCTCCCCAAGCCGGCGACTCCTTCCTGAAAATTACCCGCCCCGGGGCCGGAGGTCAAAGAAAGATTGCGAAATCCCCTCCTTTTGTGACAAAAATCCCCCCGGGGACAAGGAAGCAGGGATGTTTTCAGAAAACATCCGGAAAACAGGCGCCTATAACAGAAACGGAGGCTTTCTATATCGGAGAAAGGGAGGCATAAAAAGCAACTCCGGAATAAAGCCTGGCTGAACTTCAGGAACTGTTTTATAAGAGGCGGGAGGTTTTCCCTGAGGTTCCGGTTCGTGCGTCGCCAGCCTCATTCAGATCATGCGGGTGAGACAGCACCGAGCAGCCAGTCAATAAGACTGAGCGATTTGATGCCGCCGTAATCACTGTAAAGGCCGGGATCCAGAGACAGGACAATCTTGGCATAGTTATCGCGGATCCCCTGAAGCGGGGCCAGTTCCCGCCGGCGGACATCCTCTCCCAGCATGGATTCCGTCACCTGAACATAAATTCTGTCTCCGTCTCTCACGGCAACAAAATCGATTTCAGCATTGTCAGCCTTGCCGACAGCAACATCATAGCCCCGGCGGAGGAGCTCGAAATAAACGACATTTTCCAGAGCATGGCCCCGATCCCGATCTCTGAATCCTACAAGACAGTTTCTGAGCCCCAAATCGGCAATGTAGTATTTTCCCAATGAGCGCAGGTATTCCTTTCCCTTCAGATCAAATCTTTTAATCTCATAGAAGAGGTACGCGTCCAAAAGTGCTCTGACGTAGGATTGCGTGGTATGAGCACTGGGGACACGAGCGTTGGGAGATCCTTTGCTCCCAGTGTCTTTAAACAGCCCTGAACTTATCAGTGTATTTCCAATGGAAGTTGCGGATATACTGCTGCCGATACTGTCAGCAAGGTACGTGATGATTTTCCGGAGGAGTGCCGGATCCGTGATCTTCTTCTGTCCCTGGCGTTTTTCTCTTTCAAGGATATCCCGTATGACCACTGTCGAGTATATCCCCTCCAAAATAATCAGGGCCTTTTCCTGACTGAGTTCGCTGTCGCAGATTCCGGGCATGCCGCCGTACCGCATATAGACATCAAAGAGCTCCCGGCTCTGGTACTGCCTGCCATTCCGGTCAAATATCAGTTTGCGGATACCTCCCAGAGGAATTTCAGTCTCCTGGATCTCAAAGTCCTGAAAATCAAGAAATTCCGTAAATGACAGCGGCAACATTTTTATTTCCACATACCTGCCGGCCAGATACGTGGCATACTCGGAAGACAGCATGTATGAATTGGATCCAGTCACGTATATATCGCAGTTGAACTCTACCCTGAAGGCGTTAACGGCATTTTCCCATGCGGGAATCAACTGTACCTCATCAAAGAAAAGGTACATGCGTCTCTCTGGCAGAATACGGTCTTTTACATAGGCATAAAAATCCGCTGCGGTCATGTTCCTGAAAGCAAATGATTCAAAGTTCATTTCAAGGATCTGTTCTGGAAGGATTTCATGCTGCATCAAATGGTTAATCATTATTTTGAGCAGACTGGACTTGCCGCATCTCCGGATTCCAGTTACCACCTTGACCGGTTCTGTGTCCTGAAAAGCTATAAGTCTGTTCAGATATAAATCCCGTTTTTTTAATTCCTTCGAATTAATCATTCTAATGTCATCCCTGCAATCATCCCGACACTCGAAGAATAGCATAAACTATTGATAAACGATAGTTTTTTGCACTAAAGTGCATTAACTCTCGATGAATGATAGTTTTTTGCACTAAAGTGCATTAACTCTCGATGAATGATAGTTTTTGTACTAAAGTGCATTAACTCTCGATAAATGATAGTTTTTGCACTAAAGTGCATTAACTTTGAAAAAACGTTCCTTTCATCGTCCCCGGAAAAAAGCAGCATCCCCGCAGCAGAAGCCAACGGGGATTACAATGGGGATGGAGAGAAACGGGAAGAAGGCGGACTCGTGCCCTGCAGGCGCTTATGGGAGTCCCGGCGGCAATTTTCCAAGACTGTTCTCTCAGCATTCATATTTGATGCAGA
>NZ_JBGVBR010000035.1:0-8672 GCF_045225735.1 Succinimonas sp.
GTGGGCGAGTGATGTAGTCAAGCCTGTTTTTGCCCACTATTGTGGATGATGTAAACACCAAAAACCAAACCTTTTTATCTACACCCCCCCTCATCCAGCAACAATTGCCTTTTTCGAGGATTATCAAATGAATATCATAAAAAATGCTTCTTTAGCATTACTGGCCTCCGGCCTCTTTCTCTCAGCTGTCAGCACGGCTGCAGCCGCCAGCAGCTGCGACCAGTACACCACCTCCTACGACAGAACCTTCTGCTTCTGCAAACTGATTGTGGAATCTGACAAGGAGCTTAACGATGTGTACAAGGCTCTCCGCAAGCAGATCGACAAGGAAACTGCCGAGGGCCTTAAAATGACCCAGCGTCAGTGGATCAAGTACCGTAATAACCAGTGTGAAAACAACGGCACCATCCAGCTCCAGTGCAACTACGAGGTCAACAAGAACCGCACCGATTATCTCCGGGAACGCCTGAGAGAATGCAAGTCCGGAGTCTGCCAGAACTCTCTCGTTGTGAAGCCCAGCTGGTAACCGGTTATCGCTTCTTTTTCACCGTACCAATCGTCCCAGATGGCAGTCTCTGTATTACCGAGGCTGCCATCTTTTCTGATCATCATGTTTTCCCGCGCTAACAGATGTTCATGAGACCGAAAACTCGCTGTTTCCGTTCCAGCCCTTTCATTTTTTTGACCTCACTTTGCTAAATCCCCGCCAGCATCCCTCCCAGCCAGTTTTTCCTCGACTTGTCGATTTCACCGTCGGTTCTTCATTTCACAAATGCCCTCAACAGCCACCATGTCCGTTGGTAGACGATTAACTCGTTTGTCTCCATAATTCACCACCCCGCCCTTCTCTGCTTCCCTGCCCCGCTGCTGCATTGTCAGCTGTCTCACCTTCCATCTTTCCTTAACGAATAATCTCCAATGCACATTCCAGCGATATCGCCTCCCTCCCTGATACCGCATCCCAGCTGCCGCTCCCCGCTATCACTTCCCTTTCCCCGTATCTTGATCTTGCTATTCAGGAAAAACCTGAAGTGAACTATAATCTCACCTGAAGCTGACCCAATACATGACCCCCGGCTCGCCATCATCCGGCAAGAACGGGTTATCCGGAAAACGCTTAACCTAAAATCGCTCCTCTGCTTTTCCGCTGCTATTCAAAAGCTTAGTCTTAGTCTATCCGATGGCAGCCCCTAGGAGCGGACATCAGCTTCATTAGCAACAAGGAATAATTATGGGCAAAACACTTTACGACAAGCTTTATGAATCACATATCGTCTGTGCCAAGGAAGGCGAACTCCCCATTCTCTATGTGGACAGACATCTCCTTCATGAAGTTACCAGCCCGCAGGCCTTTGCCGGACTGGCTTTTCATAACAGAAAGATCCGCCGTCCGGAATGCACCTGGGCTACCATGGATCACAACGTCTCCACCACCTCCGCAGACATCACCGCCTGCGGAGAACTGGGCCGGATTCAGATGCAGACTCTTATAGATAACTGCCAGAAGTTCAATGTCCCTCTCTACGGTCTCGGCCACAAATGGCAGGGCATTGTGCATGTCATTGGCCCGCAGCTCGGCATCACCATTCCGGGAGTAACTCTGGTATGCGGCGACTCCCATACCGCCACCCACGGAGCCTTCGGTGCTCTGGCCTTCGGTATCGGCACCTCCGAGGTGGAGCATGTCATGGCTACCCAGACCATTAAGCAGCAGAAGTTCAAAAACATGAAGATCGAGGTTACCGGAAAACTTCAGCCTGGTGTAACCGCCAAGGATGTGATTCTGGCCATCGCCGCCAAGCTGGGCACCGGCGGCGGCACCGGCTATGCGGTGGAATTCACCGGAAATGCCGTGAAGTCTCTATCCATGGAAGGAAGAATGACTCTTTCCAACATGGCTATCGAAATGGGAGCTAAGGTTGGACTTATTGCTCCGGACGAAACCACCTTCAATTACGTTAAGGGCCGGCCGTTTGCTCCCAAGGGAGAAGTCTGGGATCAGGCTCTTTCCAATTGGAAAACCCTGAAATCCGATGCTGATGCCGTTTGGGATGCCGAGGTGACACTGGACGGCAGCGCTATTTCTCCCATGGTTACCTGGGGCACCAATCCCGGACAGGGCATCGGCATCAATGACCTTATTCCTGCTCCCGAAGACTTCGCTGATGAAATTCAAAAGCAGTCCTGCGAAAAGGCCCTGAAATACATGGATCTTAAGCCTCATACCAAACTTACCGATGTCAAAATCGACAAGGTGTTCATCGGCTCCTGCACTAACGGCCGCATTGAGGATATCCGGGCCGCCGCTTCTGAAATCAAAGGCCGCAAGCTGGCCCCGGGAGTTGTGGGCATTGTGGTTCCGGGATCTCAGGAGGTTAAGGAAATGGCCGAACAGGAAGGACTGGACAAGCTCTTTACTGCCGCCGGCTTTGAATGGAGACTTCCGGGCTGCTCGGCATGTCTCGGCATGAACAGCGACCGGGTTCCGGCCGGCGAACGCTGCGCCAGCACCTCCAACCGGAATTTTGAAGGACGGCAGGGCCGCGGCTCCCGCACTCATCTGGTAAGCCCGGCTATGGCGGTTGCCGCCGGTATCGCCGGACATTTTGTTGACGTACGCGCATTTTAGGAGGTTATCATGCAGAAATTTACCACTCACGAAGGTCTGGCTGTTCCTCTGGATGCGGCCAACGTTGATACCGACCAGATTATCCCCAAGCAGTTCTTGCAGGCAGTAACCCGCACCGGCTTTGGCGTGCATCTCTTTAATGACTGGCGCTATCTGGACGAAGCCGGTACCAAGCCCAATCCGGACTTTATTCTTAACGCCCCACGCTATCAGGGCGCTACCATTCTGGTAGCCCGGGAAAACTTCGGGAACGGTTCCAGCCGCGAGCATGCCCCCTGGGCTCTCCAGGATTACGGCTTCCGGGTTATTATCGCGTCCAGCTTTGCCGATATTTTCTACAATAACTCCCTGAATAACGGCCTCCTGCTGGTTAAGCTGACTCCGGAGGAAGTGGATGCCCTGCACCGGGAAATAAACAGCCATGAGGGCCAGAAAATCAAGGTGGATCTGGAAAACATGACCGTAACCTGCAACGATCTCGTTTTCAGGTTCGATCTTAACAGCTTCAGAAGATACTGCCTCCTGAACGGTCTCGACAATATCGACCTCACCCTTAAGAACGAGGAAGCCATCGTGAGCTACGAGTCCGGACTCAAGCCTTGGATTATCGTTCCTCCGGTGAATAGCTGAGATTGCGAGAGCGGATTCCGTTGACTAAACTGCTCTGATGCTGTCTTTGCTGTCAATTTAAAGAGTTTTGACCGTTCTGACGCTTCAAGGCAGTGTTCAATAATTCGTAAGCCCTGATTGCCATCTTCAGGGCTTTTCTGTTTCCGCTGTGCAGGCTCCGCTCTTCCTTCCAACTCTGCTTCCTTCGCGTTTCATCTCCCCAAAAGCCTCGGAAACGGCCCACAATGGCTCAAAACACCGGAAATCGTTGTTTACTCTGCCCCGAAATGGGATCTTTTCTGAAGAATCGCCACTTAAAATTCCATGTTTAAAAAGCAGATCTCACTTTTTAAACCCTTATTTGAGTAAACTCAGACTGGAGACAGGCTTTTTTAGCAGGGACAGACTTTTTCAGATGGACAATAGAAAGAGCAAACCCCGTTCAAGCCCTCTGACTATATCAAGCAGTATCAGCATCAGGATTATCAGATATGGACAATACCAGAGAACGCCGCACATACATTCGTGTAGATCTGCCGGTGGAGTGCACTATACTTTTCGGGGATAAAAAACTGCCCGGGGAGTGTCTCAACATCAGTGCCACCGGGATGTCCATAGTAGTGAAATCCAGCGTGAGTCTTAATATCGGAGATGAGGTGGAGATTCAGCTGGATGATGCCGATGACGATCTTCCGCCATTGGATGCCAATGCTAAGGTGGTGCGGATCATCGACAAGGAAAACAGAAAATACGGCATTCAGTTTCTCTCCCGCAAGAAAACAGAAT
Source organism: Succinimonas sp. (assembly GCF_045225735.1). Classification (NCBI taxonomy): domain Bacteria; kingdom Pseudomonadati; phylum Pseudomonadota; class Gammaproteobacteria; order Aeromonadales; family Succinivibrionaceae; genus Succinimonas; species Succinimonas sp. The sequence continues at coordinate 4,025 of NZ_JBGVBR010000035.1, forward strand.
AGAAATGAAGGTTGACCGGTAACTTCCCAGCGATTTTATTAAAAATCTCCGGATATATCTGGCAAACTTGCGGTTTTTCTCTTTCCTCCTCAATCCAAGTTCACCCGTTCACGCCATAAAAAGAGCGTCCCCAGTACCGCTGGAAAACGCCCTTCTGTTGTCAGTTGTATCGTAAGGTTGTACCGGATATCGGAATTGTGTACTTACCTTCCTTACTCGGCCTTCATCCCCGGCATCAGGACTCAATATCAGGATTAGCCGCAATGCTTCTCACCGTCTGATCCCCTTCCATATCCAGAATGTCAGTATGGAACTCCCGGAGGGTGCTCCGGTGTCCCACGCTGATAACGATGGTACCGGGAAGCTCCTGCCGCACAAAGCCGTAGAGCTTGGCTTCATTGGTTTCGTCCAAAGCGCTGGTTACTTCATCCATGAAGAGTAAATTCGGCTTGTTCACAAAGGCCCGCAAAAACGAAATGCGCTGCTGCTCGCCGAGACTGAGCACATGATCCCACTGGTTGATCACATTAAGATAACCTGAGAGATACGAAAGCCCCACGTTTTCCAGCATCTTTACAAATGCCTCGTCGGATACCAGATCCCGGCTCCCCGGATAACAGACCGCATCCTTGAGAGTGCCCAGAGGCATGTACGGCTTCTGACTCAGGAACAGCGTCTTGGCATTTTCCGGAAAGGTCACCTTCCCTGAGGCATAAGGCCAAATACCGGCTACCGTACGAAGAAGAGTGGACTTGCCGCATCCGGAATGTCCCTTAATCAGAAGGCTCTGACCGGACACCAGCGAAAAGCTGAGATCCTGGATAAGTTCTGTGCCATCCGGTTTGGTTACCCTGACATGCTCCAGAGAAAGAGCTGCTCCTTCTCTTGCAGGCTCCAGCCGGGGGAGATTGTCTGCGGCTCTGATGCTCTTCTCAAAGAGGGAAAGACGGTCAATCACCGCCTTCCACGCTGCGAGAGACGTAAAGTTGTCAATCAGAGTGGACAAGGATTCCTGCACCTTGCTGAAGGCAGAGTTTATCTGCATGATGCTGCCCAGAGTAATGATTTTGGCAAAATACATGGGCGCAGAGATAAGTATCGGAAAAATCACCGCCAGCTGGGCATAACCAAGAGTAAAGAAGCCGATCTGCTTGGTTTTGATAATAAGGTTCACGTAGTTATGCACCACATCCTGGAACAGACTGTTAAATCTTTTGCGTTCCTCCATCTCACCCTTGTAAATGGCCACGGATTCGGCATTTTCCCGGAGGCGCACCAGAGAGAATCGGAAATCCGCTTCATAACGCTGCTGTCTGAAATTTAACAGCACCAAGGGACGCCCGATAATGAAGGTGCATACCGTGCCCATGGCGGCGTAGATCATGGCCAGATACAGGAGATATCCGTCGGGCAGGGATATTTCGTATCCCATAACCGGAAAGGTCACCGCCTGAGACAGATCCCAGAGCACAATGGCAAAGGTTATCAGCATGGAAAGGTCGGTGAGGATGCTGATGGTGATATTCACTGTCAATGCCACAAACTGAGACAGATCCTCGCTGATACGCTGATCCGGGTTATCGGTTTTCTGGTCGGTAAGCTGCAGCCTGTAGAAGGTGCCGTCTTCCAGATAGCGCCTGATGTATTCCGTGGTCAGCCATCTTCTCCAGCGGATCTCCATGGCGGAAATGATATATCTTTTGTAAACCACCGTGCATACATGAACCGTGGCCAGGAAGCCAAAGAGCCAGAGCATGCCGATAAAGCCATCTAGGTTATACTCCTGCATAAAATCCCAGAAGCCCTTGTACCAGTCATTAAACTGCTTGGCGAGATAAATGCTTAAGGCGCTGAATAACACTATACCTACCAGCATGACCCAGGCTGCCCGGCTCTCCCGGGTCTTCCAGAAGGGAATTGCTATTCTGAAAAAGGCCCTGACAGACTCCATGAGCCGCTGACTTTCATGCTTTTCCGGATTTTCGCCGTCAAAACGCCTTTTGCCAAAAACGCTTTCGCTCTGAAGCGGTTTTTCCTTTCTTAACACAAATCCTCCTTGATCTTTCCTTTCATCTTCTCTGTTCTGTTATCCTGCGATATCTTTCCTGTTTATCTTCAGCTGCATCTTTCCCGGCTTCGTTAACTTTTCCATTACTGCGACTTTCTGCTTCCAAGTCCACATACCGGTTTTCTTGCCTGTTAACTTGCTTTTCAGTTTCTCTTCAATCCCGCAGCCCCGTCCCGAAATCCAAAAACCGGCCTTTCTGAAAACGGTATGTAATTTCTGAGCAGCGCTGTTTCTGTTCATCGGCTTTTTCTGTTCGTCGGCCTTTTTGTTCATTGATTCCCTGATAATGCGTTCAGCCGGTTACTGAGAATCTCCTCAATCACATGAGCCACCCCGCCCTCAGTGTTTTTAGGAGCGATGTAGTCAGCCCGTTCCTTGAGAGAGCTTATTCCGTTCTGCATCACCACTCCCACGCCGGCGCGGTCTATCATGTGGATATCGTTTCCGGCATCCCCCAGAGCCACCGATGCGGAGAGCGGGAGACCCAGATGACGGCACAGATGTTCCAGAGCTGCGCCCTTGGAGGTGTCCCGGTTCATCACCTCTAAAAAGCAGTACATGCTGCGGGCCATGGTGTAAGCCTGAGAAAGATCCTTAAATTTCCCCTCGGCTCTGTCCAGCTGTTCTTCGGTGCCGAGAAACATGAATTTGAAAAAATTTTCCGAATCGGGAATGTCCTCGGGATCAATCCGGGAGCCCCCGATACGGTTTATCCGCATCTCAAGATCCGTGGCGAAATTATCTTCCCCGTAAACAAGGCCCCGGTTTTCTGAAAACGCCTGCCAGTAAAGCCCCGCATCCAGAGCCCGCTTCGCCAGGATGCGGACCTCGCTCCCGGTGAGAATAACCCGGGATATAAGTTTTAATGACGATGTTTCATAGACAGCAGCGCCGTTAAAGCAGATGGCATAATGTCCCGGAGCCCTGAGATTAAGAGCATCGGCGTAATTCATTAGTCCGTCCAGCGGTCTTCCCGTGGCCGGCACGAATAAAATTCCGGCCTCTTCGGCTTTTCTGATGCTTGCGATGTTTTCCGGCGAAATAGTTTTGTCATCATTAAGAAGAGTGCCGTCCATATCAGAAGCAATTATTCTGAAGCCTGTCATAAATATCATCCTTTTTGGAAATTAACAGGAAAGATCTCCGGACACCTGGATATCCGGCAAAAATCCCGGCGAAAAGTCTACCACAAATCAGCGTTTTGTTAACCGCACCGCTTCTTTGGCTGCTGCTCCGCCCCCGCTATTGTGTCCTGACAGCCGTTACAGGGAACAGGAAAAACACTCAGGAAAACTGACAGCGCTCTTGCAAACCATCCCCGCAAAAACAAGAAAGCCATGAAATTCATCATGGCATTCTGACTGGTATCGTTTTAATAAATCGTCAATTAGTCACTCTGCTGGCAGTTGGCAGTCTCACTCTGCCGGTTACTCCGGACTCCTTCTGTTACTCATTCCGCCCGGCACTCAGCAAAACACAGCAACGCTACTTGATGTCCTGACCGTTGTTAACCGCTTCTCTGAAGCTCTTGCCGGCAGTAAAGGACGGCACGTTGCAGGCAGGAATTTCAACCGGCTCATTGGTCTTCGGATTTCTGCCCTGCCGCGGAGCTCTGTAATTGAGCTTGAAGGTGCCGAAACCCACCAGGCTCACGCTGTCCCCCTCCACTAAAGACGTCTGCACAGCCTTAATGAACGCCTCCACCGCATCATGAGCATCGCTCTTTTTCATGCCGGTCTTTTCAGCAACGGCATCAATCAATCCCGACTTTTTCATTATTGTCATTCCTTTATGTATAGTTATTACAGGTACCACCCTCACGAGTAAAAATAACCAATCGGCTGAAAAAAAACAACGAAATTTCAATTGCCGCTGGATAATGCAAGTCAATATTTTGCCGATGTGTAACAAAGATCACGTTTTAAACCGTCATTACATTGTGGTAAAATTTCCGGAGTCCGGAACCTTAAAGGTTTCCCCGGAAAACACCCGGCAGTCCCCGCTTTCAGACACTTTCCAAAGAGAGTACGGAAGAGTCCGGATCTGCCGCTCAGAAGCATCAGTAAAAATCCCCCCGGGGTCATAAAACCCCGTGAACACTTGTCAGAGGTTCGATTTAATGGATAACGCACGTCCCATCCGCAGAGCGCTCATCAGCGTATCTGATAAGAGCGGAGTTGTCGATTTTGCCCGCGCTCTTCAGGAACGCGGAGTTGATATTCTTTCCACCGGCGGCACTGCAAAGCTGCTTAGCGAATCAGGAATCAAGGTTACCGAAGTCAGCGACTACACCGGATTTCCCGAAATGATGGGAGGCCGCGTCAAAACCCTGCATCCCAAGGTGCACGGCGGCATTCTGGGCCGGAGAGGCATTGACGATGCGGTTATGGCCGAGCATGACATTAAGCCCATCGATCTCGTCTGCGTAAACCTCTATCCCTTTGCCGCCACTGTGGCCAAGCCTGACTGCACTCTGGAAACCGCAATCGAAAACATCGACATCGGCGGGCCTACCATGGTAAGAAGCGCTGCCAAGAACTTCAAGGATGTGGCCATTGTGGTTAACGCCTCCGATTACGG
>NZ_JBGVBR010000036.1:0-10459 GCF_045225735.1 Succinimonas sp.
AGTCCGGGAAATCCACATGAAAGGCAATGCGGCTGGAGAGACCGGCATTGGCATCCAGGAGCTTCTTCATGGGCTCGGCGTATCCGGCCAGTATCACAATCATCCTCTCCCGGCGGTTTTCCATTTCCTGAACAATGGTGTCGATAGCCTCCGCTCCGAAGCCGTGATCTATGTCATTTGCCAGGGAATAGGCCTCGTCGATGAACAAAATGCCGCCCTCAGCCTTGTTAAACATTTCCTTCACGGTCTTGGCAGTCCAGCCGACATACCGGGCCACCAGATCCGATCTGCCGCATTCCACAAAGGATCCGTGCTCGAGAATCCCTTCCTCCCGGAGAATTTCGGAGAGCAGCCGGGCCACGGTAGTCTTGGCCGTGCCGGGATTTCCCGTGAAGATCATGTGCCGCGATTTGATGCTGTCGTCAAGTCCGAGATCCTTCCGGCGCTTTGACACCGAGGTTACGGCAATGATGCGGTCAACAATCTCCTTGACCCGGTCAAGTCCGATCATGTCTCCGAGTCTTTGGCGGGCGGGACGGACCTTGGTCTTCCTTTTGGCTTTCGGGGGCCGGATCTCGTTCCCGTAGCTGTATACGGTATTGCAGAGCACCCGCCTGCTCCAGCTCTTGAAGATGTCGTTCACGATGCCCATGGAAAACTCAGTGCGGGAATCCCTCCGGATCTGGTTTACCGCATCGTCCATCCATTTATCGTAACCCGCTCCGGTTACCAGCTCCTTCATGTAGGTCTCGGCCTGTTCCCGGGTGCCGAAACCGGTTCTGAGCCGCACCAGCGGAATCTTTTCTTCAATGAGAGATACCAGAGACTCTTTTTTTCCGGCAGATTTGTCGGGAGTAACGGAAATTATGAAGTAAAGCGTGGTGAGGGAGCTTTCCTCCATGAATTCCAGAAGCTCGGTAAGGTGTTCCCGGCCGTCGCTGGACAGACAGCCGCTATCCTCCGCGATCTTCTCGTTTTCGAATACCGCTACGGCTGAAGCGCAGTCGTGGAGTGCGAGGAACTCATGAAACTCCTTGTCGCTGTCCCGTTTTTTCTCGTAAGAATTCATGTGGATGACTCCGAACCGTCTGCTCAGGAGCCGGCCCCGGGAATACAGCATCTTTATGATGAAGGAGACCACATTCATGGCGGATTTAACGTCCGGAGACTCAATGCAGTAATGCACCGGATGACCGAACACCCCGGGCTCGGCATTTACGGCATAGATGCGATCCAGTTCGCCGGCAAGCTCGTTACCAGGAAGACTGATACGGCTTAATTCCTGACGTGCCTGCTGGCAGTCCCAGATGCCGCTGTCTGTAAAGCCGTCGTTCCACTCGAAGGAAGAACGGCGCAAAAGATCGCCGGCAGTATCAAGGTTCATGCAGGGGCAGGAGGAAGGGAGCTCCCGCCGGGAATACAGGTCATCGTCATCGGCCTTGTCAAACAGCTTCAGATAGGTTTCCAGGGAAATTTCCTCGTATTCGCCGGGCTCTGCCTTCACCTTCAGCTCCTTTCTGATGAGATCCTGAATGACGGCGGAAACATCGGCAAAGCTGCTGGATCTTACGCTGAAGGCCGCAAAGAACTCCACGTAGGTTTTATTATCAGTATCGCAGGGGCAGAAAAACAGATCCCTGTTAGGGAGCAGGTTGCAGGATCTCTCCTCATGACGGAACAGATGCAGTTTGGAAAGGGCTTTAGCGTAGCTTTTTTCAAAAAAGGGCAAATCATCATCACGGTCTTTTTTCTTTCCGCCCAGAGCCTTCGCAAAATCCCCTTTCATGGTAACCTTGTAGAACAGCATGACGCATCCTCCAAAAAGAACTGTTAAGATTGCCGGTTAACGGCTGACAGAAAAACATAGCGAAGTTTAGGAATCGTGTTCCGGTAAGAATATGGATAACTACAACCCTGTTCTTTTATCTATTCCGAAATGTTTATGTGCCTATTGTAATATTTTCTATCCTTGTTTGTCAAGTTAAAATCTGAGCACTGCTAAATTATTTTAATTTTTTGGTATTCGGAGGGAATCTTCAGCCGAGCCGTAACTTCTCTGCGTTTTTTCTCCAAATGCGGGCAGTCCATTGAACGGCAGCTCTGGGCGGTATTTTGAATTTTGCGGGGGAATGCAGAATTTGCAGGGGGATCGCAAATATCAGGAAGGGACTCCTCCCGGCAGCGCTGATGGGGGCCGCCGGATGATGTCTGTGGTGAGTTGAATAGCGCGATGGCGGATGCAGCCGGGATATTTCAGTTATGCCGGTTAGCCGGAGACGGTTCGGGAGGCGGAGTTAGACTCTCCCTCTTTTCCATATAATTCTATGGCGTGAAGTCCTCAATCATATCCTCGGTTACCAGCAGGGATGCGCTCATCGTCAGATGACATTCTTGATCAATGTATGCCCGTGGTTAAAGGCGTAATGCCAGCGAGGGCTTTGACAGCCATTTCAGATAGATTTACTCAAATATTAAATCTTGCCTCAATATTCCGTGGGTAAGACAGGATTTTTGTTACCTCCGGCACTTTATGCCGTCAGATCAACTGTGCTGTACGACAGAGCATGGCGATAACATTACTCAAGCCCGCTCATTTTCTTATAGACATCTCCCCGGGATCCGGCCAAAACCGCAGTGATAACGGTTATCTTTCCGTTAATGAGAGTATACTACTACTCTATAGTCTCCCAGTCTGATTCGTAAATAATTGTTCCGCTTCCCCCTGATTCTCTTGACATCGACTATTTCCGGATGCTCCCCGACCAGCAGTTCCTTGATGGCAGCTTTGTATTTTTCTCTGATATCCTCATGCGTTTTGAAAAACCTTCCGCGACTTTCGTGTACTGGACATCATAAGAAATCATCTGTCGTTTTGTCACGTCTGACTCCTTTTACACGGAAACCCGTTCTGAGGAGGATATGGTCAGGTCATCGTCACTAAGACTTTCAATTTCGTCAAGCATTTCAGAGTTTTCTTCCGCGGATGCCTCCTGAACATTGGCAGTCAATCTGTAAAAGGGGGCTTTTTTCTTTTTTTTCACATATTCCCTGACTGCTTCCCTGATCACATCCGTGACTGTCATGTTGAACACGGATGCCACCTGCTTCATATCAAGGATATCTGTTTCGTCGAATTTAAAGGTTACTATTCACAGCCCCTAAAAGTACCTAAATTGACCCCACCGCCATTTCCACATAGAGGGGGGCGCGTCATCCCTATCGACTGCTCGGTAAGCAGGCGATGATCCGGATGGCGTTTCAGTGCTATGCTTTTTGTGATTGTCTGACTGTTGTTAGGATTTGTTCATGGGGAGCCTCTTTCTGGAACCGGGTTAACTTTATTCTGGTTACCGGTTCCCGGAGGCGGGGTGGCAGTTTGCAGATCCTTGACTGAAGGTTTTGCAGCCGTTGATTCTTTTGCCGCAGGAGTCTCATCTGTCGATTCCCTGGTTTCAGATTTCGGAGTCGTTGCTTTCTTGGCCGCAGACTTCGGAGTAATCGCTTCCTTGGTCTCAGGCTTCGGAGATGTTGCTTTCCTTGGTCTCAGACTTCGCAGTAACTGATTCCTTTGACGCAGGTTTCTCAGATGAAGAGGAAACCTCTGCCGAAGTCCCGGCGGCATTCCGTGCCATACCTGCCGCATTGCGTAATTCGGGATAGTCCAGACGCTCATAGACCCCCAGCTCTTCGAGGGTGTATGGCTTTCCTGCAAACACCGCTTCAATGGCTTTGTAGCAGTTGATTCCGTTTTTTTTCGCAGGTGGCGAGGTATGTCATTGCATCGGCATGATTCTGAGCATTTTCAGTGGAATCGAACTGTCCGCTGACCTTCATGCGAATCTTTTCCATCCTAAAGCTTCTTTCCGAGCAGTTGTTGGTGACAGGAATTCTGAAGTCGGTCATCCAGGCAAAGTAGGCCTCCCGGTATTTCGGATTTTTAAATCTGTTTATGATGCGCGTTTGAAGAACCAGACCTATAGGCGGGTTTATCGTTTTGCTTTCATTTCCAAGCTCTCGCTGACGTTTTTCATGTTTTTCAATAAGTCCGGACACAATGGCATCCTGTTCTGTCAGAGTTTTGTCCAGAAAGGCGTCAAACTCCTTAATCGTATCTTCGGGAAGAGACATAACTTTCTGCTCGGTCTGGTCGTTGCGTTTCGCCAGATCATTGCGTTTGCCAATCAGAGCTGAAAGACGATCTTTAAATTCCTGAGCCCAGACGCAGCTTTCATTGTTCTGAATGACTTTCTCGAGGTCTCTCAGCAGGTGCTGATTGCACTCGGCATTAAGGAATTTGAACATCTCGTTATAGTTTTTGCTGTCATGATCATGCAGCACCCGGTGAAGTTCGGTAAGCATAGTGAGGATCCCGTCATCCACAAGACTCTCGAGATCCTTTTTGTCATGTGCGGTGTACTTGGCAAGACAGCTGGTAAGGTATGTTCTGAAACAAATGTTCTCGCCGTGGGCTCTCATCACCGTATCATCCCAGGCGATCAGGAAGAAGCACGGGAACAGCGAGCCCACCTCATCGGCAAAATCCTTAGTCATTTCGCCAAACTTCTTGGCAACCTTGGAAATATAACCCGTGCTGATTTCCAGATTCAGGAACTCATTGACAATGCTCTGCACTCTGTTAACGCTGACCATCCCGCATTTAAGAAGCACGCATATCAGAGTTTTGATTGCCGGACCGTACTGAGCCGGTTCCTTAAGCTCTTTGGGGATTTTTACCCTGAACTCTTTGCCGCAGCTTCCGCACTTGATTTTAAAATAGCGGTGCCTGACTTTGGTGACGGTGACCTTAAAGTCAATTTCGTCCTTCTCGGTGACGATAAAACTGTCAGCGCTGAGAACTTCCCCGCAGTTCGGGCAGATGAGAATTTCAGGCAGACTGCCGTCTTCATTGAGCTGATCCAGAAAGTCCGCCGGCAGATGATCTACAATGCCGGTGATTTCCGCTTCAATGCACCGGGACAGCTTGTTTCTGGGGTGCCCCGGCTGCCCGCCTTTTTTTCTGTCGCTCTTTTTGCGGGAGTTGACAGGTGGAACTCTTTTCTCCTTGCCAATAGGCGTTTTGCCAGTTGAAATTCCGGAATTAGAGCTGTCGTTGTTAAGTTCGGCATGTGCCTTTGCGAGCGCATCGGAAAGCGCGTCTTTAGCGAGATTCAGGTCTTTGTTTTCACCGTTTGCGGCATCGATTTTCTTCTGCTGCTGGCTGATTGTATTATCCTTGGCAGCGAGTTCCTTATTCAGCTGTTTGATAGTACCATCCATCTCCTGGATTGTTTTGTCCCGGGCAGCGATCTGTTCCTCCAGATCTTTGATTTCCTTCTCTTTCTTGTCTAACAAATCCTTTACCCTGGGAAGCTCATGTTCATACCAGCGAATTGCGGAAGTATCATACACGCAATGCTGTTTAATAAGAGCCGTGTTGTCGGATTGCAGCTTGCTAATCTCATCCTTGGCATTATTGAGCTTATCAGTCTGATCGGCCAGGTTCTGCCGGTCTTTTTCGTGCTGGCTGAAGAGTCTGGCCAACTTGCGCTGCTTTGCGTTCGGGGAATCGGCTTTGGGATTTTCCCATTGATCCAGCTCTTTTCTGAGCCTGGTGTTTTCAGAGGTCAGCGAGGCAACGGCATCCTCCAGATGCCGGCATCTGTTTTTAAGCGGAGCATACTCGCCGATATCTATCCACCTCCGATCATCGTAGATGATAGTCTTATCGCTTACCGCTTCAACATTCGCCATAGCCATAAAAACTGCTTTCCCCTGATCCAAAAAAAAACAAAGCAGGCCCTGTTTCCGATTACCCGGCCGTCTTTTTGGAGAGCGCCTCAAGCTGCTGTCTGAGCTCATAGTTTTCCTTCAGAAGCCGGAGAATTTCCTGCTTGCGCTGAGCCAGCGTTCTGGGCATGACATAGTCCTTCTCATAAGGTTCCGGCTTATAGTCGGGACTCTGGCTTTTGTTGCGATGATCGGTTGGAACAATCTTGCCGGTTACCGGATCCACCTTCCCGATAAGACGGCGGCGGCAGATTTTCTTCTTGTTCACCTTGTCCCAGGTTGCCAGATTTTCGTATGCGTAAACAACCCCGGATTTCTGTTTCGCATAGGATATGCTTCCAGTCATATTTCCCTCCGATTTGGTAAAAAAGTCCTTATGGTATGATTATACCATAAGGATTAAAGAATGCAAGAAAAAAGTTAAAAAAAGTTAGATTTTTTAAGGCTTGAAGAGGACTTGAAGGTGGTTCGGAAGATCGGGTTTTGTCAGAAGGCAGAGCCATGTTGTTGGTCAGGGCTGAAAAACGAAAAAAATGGGGAAATGACTGCTAAGTTAGGCGGTGTAACGACTGGTGCGGAAATTCACCATTTTGAACCGGCTGTGAATAGTAACATTTAAAGTTCATTGCTTTAGTTGCCATAAGACAATACCTCCTTTCTTCTCTTTACTTTACAGAATGTATTGTAAAGACGGTAAAGTCAACGGCATTTTGCGGATTTCTCAGGACAGAGCAATTCGGAGGGAATCTTCAGGAGATCCACGGAGTACGAACCGTTTACCAGCGGGTGATTGGTGCTGTGCCGATACTGTACGGCACTGCCATGCACAGGATTATAGAAACTATACACATATTTAATATATCTTAATCTAGTATTACGTCTTGAATCACTGATCAAAATATTGCGATTTAAACTCAGTAAAATAACTATATTTTACATGTGAGATTGCAGAATACCTAAATTTAACATTTCTTTTCTTACACTGCAGTAAAAGAAAATGTAATCACTCTCTCAACAATCATAGTCAACTGAAAATACGCTTTAAAGAAAATTATAGATAACCAATGTTTATTTGAAAATAACGCTTATTTTATTAGATAAAAAAGGCATTCCCTGATATAATTACAATGGAATCGTTTTTAACGTAACAATATAGGAAATGCCATGACGTTACTTTTATCAAACATCGCAGAATCTTGCAAGAAGATTTTGCCAGTAATTACCGATTGTGTGAACCGCACCGCAATTACTGCTATTGCATTTAATACTGGTTTTACAAAGCGTCTTAAAAAATTTGAACCATGGCTCTTTGTTTGTGCGCTTTTTAAAAGTCTTTCTAATACCGATAAAGGTTTTTCATTACGTCGTATTCATGAAGAGTATTGTGCTTTAACTGAAATTCATCATATGGTTGATTGTAAAATTGAATGGGAGGTGTTCCATGATCATTTATCAAAACCAATGATTGAAGATTTTATTATAGAAGTTATGAATTATTGTGATTCAAAACTAGGATCGACATCATATCATTCTTATCATCTCATCATCACTGAACTTCAAAAGAGATTAAGTATTAAAGATCTATATCTTCAAGATGGATCCATAATTAATGAAAAAGGACAATTCACATCAAGTCATAAACCTATGAACAATGAACAGAAGAAACTGCAAGCAACTGTTTCTTTTAAACACATGAACATGGCCAATTTTACTATATCACAAGCAAGTGATTCTGAAAGAGACTTTCTGCCTAAAGGAGAGATGTGTAATGGCATGTTGCTGTGTGCTGATGCCGGATTCATTGATAAAACGTATTTTGCCCATGTTATTGAAAATAAAGGTTATTATATCCACAAAGGGAAAACAAATTGTAGTTATAAAATCTTAGAAGCCCAACGCTATAAAAGTAAACGAAATAAATGCATTCTTGAAAAAAATCGATGTTTCTGACGGTGATAATCCTAAATCTGATAAATTTGCTGGCAATTATTCATACGATTTCCTAGTTGAAGTCACTATTGACAAAGATACAAAAATAATAATGAGAGTTATAAAATACTGCGTTCCTGAATTCGATAGAACGCACAATCTTTTTGATAACGAGAAATCGAAATATGTTTTCTTTTATACAAATATTGAATCATCCTCTCTTGATCTAGACCAGATCGCACAAATATATAGATTACGGTGGCAGAGTGAAATAATCTTCAAGCTCGTGAAAGAGTTTTGTGGCCTTATAAAGGCGAATACCAATCGTATGCATTTAAGAAGAGCATTATTAACAATGGCTGTCATGATTTTGTCTGTAAAACAATACATTGGAAAAATCATGGAATTAGATCTTGATGGAGATATATCACCTTTTAAGGTTGCTTCACATTCAAGAACTCTTATTGACGAAATTATTAGTTTGTGTGTGAATATTCGAGTTTTTAAAATTAAAGACATCTTTGCAACTACCAATCCAATAATAGTATATGCAATTCGAGGTATTAGCAATGTGATTGAAGGTCAAACACGCAGATTTAAAAAATCCCCTGTTGGAGAAATAAATAGAAAACAATGGAAATCGCTTAGGTGTATTATTAATGTAATCCGACGCCCACCTGTAAAAACTCAACTTAGCGATTGCCGCATAGGAATCGTTGCTCAGCAATAATCACATTTAACAGTTCAATAACCATTCTTACTCAGAAGAGTCTCATTCTTTTGAGTAAGTGGTTGTGTCTCAAAAAAACCGAATTCAGCACTATACTGCCGATTTGCCACTAATAATTGCTCATCATCACTGCGAAACCCCGTTGTCACACCTCTCAGCATGATAATTTTGATAATAAAGTTGTCTTATAAAGACTTTGATGTGCGACTAAATCCTATGCGTGTTAGCCTTATGCTCCCATGTATGCGGCACTGCTGTAAATGAGCCCGACTGCTGAAAATGCGGAAATGTCGCAGTGGAGAAATGCACTAAGAACTGTGCAATATCTTTAAAAGACATTGTCCTTTTTGAATAGGTGAAGTAAATCACATATTTTGAGAAGTAAATCACAAAAATTCTGCAAATAGATTACAATCAAGTATGGGTTGTCTGCTTGTAACTTATGGTGCACTATGGAATGTACAGAAAAGTACTCAGCTTTCACTGTAGCTAATTGGTTTATTGAGAGAAGCAAATTAGCAGAGAATGAAGGAGGGGATAGATTGTCCCTGTTAAAGCTGTTAAAGCTTATGTATTATGCAGAAGGAACTTTTTTAGCTTATGACAGAGGTTCTTTATTTAAAGAACAATTTATTGCATGGCAGCATGGTCCTATTCTGTACAGTGTATGGAAAAGATTCACAAATACCCCATATGACCTTAGTTTTACGGATTCTGAAAAATCAGAGTTTAGAGAAATATCAGAAGAAGATGTTGAATTGTTAGAGAATGTTTATCAAACATTTGGAACGTATTCAGCGTGGGGCTTAAGAAACCTTACTCACGGAGAAAGACCTTGGATTGAGGCTACGGATAATGGTCGCGTGATGAATCGGGAGATTTCAAGGGATTCTATCAGAGATTACTTTAAGCATAATTATATCGAATGAAAAAGCCTTTATTAAAAGTAACTGTAAGCCATGAAAGCAAACCTCAAAAATGTGCTACCTTTAGTTTTGACAAGATGTTAACGGAAGGAGACTATTCTTTTGAATATTTTAAGAAGAACGCAAGAGATAATCTCCAGGCATATAAGGACTTGCTATGCAGGTTACGGGAACTGTCTAAATTTACTGTGCTTGAATTGATGCAACAAAGAAAAAAGCAAGGTTACGAACTGATAAATGTAAATGAATTGACAGATAGCATCCAAAATCACTGTGAGCGTAATCATGTAACCAAAGATTCAAAAGTTGCTATTTTTAGGTTTTCCGGACAAGATTACAGAATGATTTGTCATATGGTTGATAATGTGTTTCATGTGTTGTCTTTTGATTTTAATCATTCTGCTTATGATCATGGCAGTTAAAATAATTCATACAATGTCTCAAAACACGGTGTAAAAAGACCTTCTCGAAAAATCAGGATTCTGACCATGAGCAAGACCGCTTTGAAGTTAGTCTTCTATGGGCCGAAGCCGCTTCCCGCCTTCATGTACTGGCCGGTACTGTCGTTTGACTTCCACGGCAGCTTTGCCCATCTTCAAAGTCACATCGTTAAGTTTCTTTGCCAGCAGCGATAAGCACATGAAGAAGCTGGCTGCGGACTGAACAAGCTCCCCGCGGGCCGCAGTTTCGGGGAATCAGAGTCGCCGCGCCGGTACTTCGACTTTAACGATGCGGAGCGCGATCAGGAAGATACCGCATTACAGGGTGATGCGGATTGCCGGGCGAACCCCGACTGCGCCGGAGGTTCCCGGGATTCTTCTGCGGAAGCCGGAAGCATCCACCGCCAGAGGATCTCCCCCGCGGCTCATGAAATCCGAGGTATCCCGCAGCCACCAGGAGGCGCTTCCGGAAAATCCGGAAGCCGCAGCGCCTTCGGCGATGGCATGCGGGGTGGGGATGCCCTTCTGAATGGAGGATGCGGTAAGATAGCGGCTGAATTCCGCCTGACTGAGACAGAAAACGCGATCCGCAGTATCAGCGCCGGCGGTATCATCCGACACTGACGAGTCTTTGATGAGCGTTATTT
>NZ_JBGVBR010000037.1:0-2073 GCF_045225735.1 Succinimonas sp.
TCCTTGAGAGAATAGGGGCCGGAAAGCACCTCCAGGATATTCCCCAGAATATCGTCTGAAAGACTCCGGAGCCAGCCCGCTGCCAGAGAGGCGTAGCTAAGGCCGCTTTCCGGCCAGTAGTTCTGAAAGCCTTCCTCCGGCCGGGAGAGAAAGCGGATAAGAGAGCGGGGGTTTATCACCTCAACCGGGGAGTCAATGGTCATGCGGTATCCGCCGTAATAGCGGGTGATCAGGCGGAGGAGTTCCTTTCGGGGCAGGCCCAGAGCCTCGGCGGCCTTGTTAAGCTCCGGCTCCATGAAGTTTTCAGTTTCCTCGGGGGTAAAGCCCAGAAGGGCGGCGTTTTCCGAATCCAGGGTGAGATTGATGTAGTTTCTGAAGACGTCAAACATGTCGGAGAGCGGCACCGGCATGACTCCGGCCACCAGCAGGAATCTCAGATGGGCGATGCTGTTATTGACGATGGTGAAGAATTCCGTGAGATAGTGGGAAACAGCCCGCACCTCTTCGGATCCGAAGCCGGGAACGCTTAAGGGAGCGTCGAAGTTATCGATGAGAAGCACCGTCTGCTTTTTGCTGTTTTCCAGCAGGTTTCCGATAAGCTCCGGCCCCCGGTGGGTCAGGGGGACGTGAAGACCGTTGCCATGGGAGGCGAGATCCACGCCGTTTTTGGCGGCGAAGTCCTCGATGGCGGCGCAGACGGCGGCATCCAGGTTTTTCAGGCTGTCAAATCTGGCGGCAAAGTCCAGGGTGAGCACCTGATAGTCCCCGGTGTCCCGCCAGTGTCCGTCGATGCTGAGCCCTTTAAAGTGTTCCATCCCGTGAGAAAACAGCGAGGCCAGAGTGGACAGAAGCAGGGTTTTCCCGAAATTGGCTGGGCGGGTCAGGATAAAGGGGCCGTTAAAGACCGCAATCTCATAGATATAAGCGGTTTTGTCCACGTAGATGCGGTTTCGGCGGCGGAGCTCTTCAAAGTCCGAGATGCTGCCGGGGAGGCGGGACAGAAGCCCGGCGGGGAGACCGCCCCGGGCCGGAGCGGAAGCCGCTTCGGGAGCGGCCTTTGCGGAGTCAGCGGGAATATTATCTGAAGTAACGCCGGGAAGATCTGTTTCTGGGGTCATGGCAGCCTCTGCAATGATGCGCGGATGTGCACGCATATGTATACGTGTGCGCGGTGGGGTATATTTGCGCGGATCGCCGTACGCGTCTTAGGTTATTCAAGGGACACGGATCGCGGGGATACAGTTCTATTATTGTGCCGGTGCGCATCCGGAAGTAAGTCCCGGATCCCGAAAATGCGGGTTATGCTGCGGAGATTGCTTAAAATGTGAGCAGGATCGTGATTGCGGAAGGGAGGAAAGCCGGCCTGCCTCTCCGTTAACAGATCCCCGGGCGATGCGGCGGGACTCCGGATTTCCGATCGCCTAGCATCTCAGAAAAACGGTCTTAAGCAGGGGGAATGTTCCAGTCCCTGCTGATTCAGGCTAACTAAAGGCCCAGACTGCGCCAACCTGGCTTAGCGCGTAACCGGAAAGCAGGGATCGCAAAGAAAGTCATGGGAAGCACGGCTGGAACTTTTTTTTGTAGATCTCCGCGGCTTTCCATAATATTTCCTCTATAGCTTTCCTGGTTTTGGCAATATCTTTTTTTATCGCCGTTTTATTAAGTTCCGGATTTAATTCCTTTTCTGCGGCTGCAGCTGCTTTGTGGCCATCCATTTCATTGGCGTTTTTTCCTTCCTTGGGAAAAATCGCATCAAAAACGGCGCTGCCCAGATAGAATTTGGCAATTGAGGACAGCGGCATATCCAGGCGCTGCGCTGTCTCCGCCCATTTTTTAAGGCGATCCTGAGAACAGAGATCTGAAAACATGGCCAGAGGCCAGAGGCAGACCGTCGCAAGCCTGGGATCGGCCTCTCTGATGCCATGTTCGGCAACCAGGCAGCCGGCCATGATCTGTTCACACTCCCGGCGCATTTTTTCAGGATCCGGCTTCAGGAGGCGCGCCTTCTCCATATAAGCCTTAAAGTCGCCGCTACAGGATTTGAGGGTAATGCCCTGTTCTTCGGCCTGAAGA
>NZ_JBGVBR010000038.1:0-5464 GCF_045225735.1 Succinimonas sp.
CCGTAATCCGTCTGTTGACCAGGAGCTTTTCAAATACGGCACTGATATCGAGGTGTATTACCAAAAAGCTCTGGAAAAGCTCAAAAAGGAGTATCCCTGGGCCACAGTCACCCAAATGAAAAAAGTAACCCCGTATGCGATTGCTCCATGCCATGGAAAGCTGGTTTTCGGGCAAGTCAGCAAATCATATTACGGCACGGATATAGTCACTCCGTGGACGGGAGGCAGCGGGGCAGACGATTTCATTTCTTTCCTTTGCGAGTATACGAAAACAGCCGTGCAAAACTCTAATCCGGCAGAAAAGTTCAAGTACGGCACCGATATCTCAGTGTATCTGGCCAAAGCATACGATAAGGTCAAAAAGGATTATCGCTGGCTTGATAAAAAAATGCTGGAGAGTTCACGGCGTTTTGCGATAAAGGAGGTCGGCGGCGATCTGGAATTTGTGAGAGAGAGCGACGATAATGACAGCCCGATGGTAGAGGACTGCAGTTCGGCAGAACGCTTTATAGAAATTGCCGTGTATGAGTATCAGGGAATCGCGCTCAGAGCAAATCCCGTTGTGGCTGAGTATCCCGTTTCGTTCGGGGATATCAATCTCTATGGCTGGCACCTTGAAAAGTATGTATTTGCCAGGCTGAAAACCGGGGACTACAAGGTAACCGTGCAGGCCGGCGACAGAGTGACCGGGGGCACCAGAGAATTCTTTATCACGCCGTATTGCTTTGAGGCAAAGACTTACGAGGAGTTTTTGGATCGTTACCTGGAAATTGTTCCTGCCAGATCTTTCGGATTATCCAAAGAAGATCTTTTGTCTGATACGAAGCTTAAAGAGTTCCTTGGCTATCAGTAATCCGGGAATCCGCAAATCCGCGGCGAGTTCAGGCAGACCGGCGCAATCTCGTAATCGCGCCATGAAAGGCAGCGGGATGAAGCAACGGGGAAGGGTGGCAAAAGAACGTTCAGGGAATCTTCATTTCTGAGCTTCGCTGCTTTTCCAGTTTTCGGAAGGTTCGGGAGGTTTTTCGGGTAAACATGGCAAGGCAGGCTGCGTTCCTGTGGAATACGGCGAGTCCGAACTTTCCGGATGGTGCTGTTCCGGACTATTTCAGAAAAATATGTTCGTTGTGGTATTCCAGAAAATCAGGATCCGGTAAGAAGGAGCCGGGCTTGGCGATCTTCTGATCTTTGAAATGCATGAGCCAATCCCGGGTTTCCTGCTCCATGGGCACCTCCGCAAGCTGCCGGGAGATAATGATGCGGTGATCCTCGGGATCCACGGTGATTAGTCCCTGATCAAACGCACGGTCATGCAGGGCATTGAGACAGAGTCCGTTTCTGGGGTTCAGCTTTTCAGTACGGTCATTGCTGACGGCCCACGGCTTGATGTGACTCGCAATAAGAAGCCGGGGCTCGGCAATTCCGGTAATGCAGCAGGCGTTCCCGTAGTTTGCCAGTACCGCCTTTCTGAAAAAGTCCTGGCCCACCCGGGTTTTAATAACCTGTTCTCTGATGTCGCCGGCCGGGAAACTGTCCAGACCGGGAAGATCGCTGCCCTCCGGTGTTTTAAGAGTTTCCTCCACCACCTCCAGAAGGGTTTTATTGGTCATTCTGGCGAGGATCTCCTGAGCGTTCATGGCGAGCTCATCCCAGCTTTGGGAGAATTCCTCAAACACTTCCTTATCGGTTTTGCTGCCGTGGGCAAGGCCGCTGACATTTCGGGCCTGATGCACGGGATCGCAGTGCGCCAGGTTGCACATCTTAAAAGCTACGGCATCAGGCGTCCGGCCAATGAGCTCGGCAAGACGGATAATGTCCGGATTGCTCTTGCCAATACGGCCGAAGGGCGTCCGGCAGTAAAGCTCAAATGCCAGAATGGTCTCTTCGCGTGTCCAGTTTCGTCTTGGTGTGTTCATGAGCATACCCGTCAGCCGAAAAGAAGTTTGATTTCCTGCTGATTATATTTCCCTGATCCTTTACCAGGTTAGCATACAGGTTGCCGTAAAAAAGTGTCGCATGTCCCAAAACAGGGAGATACAGGCGGGAGGCAGCGGGAGGAAAGACCGTAACGGCCTTGTTTTTGTTTCCAAGTCTGATATCACGGCGTTGCTGTAACGTTAGAACTTAAACCCGGGAGAGACTGTCAGATAAAGGAAAAACAGAAAGGCTCCTTAGCTCGGAAATGGCCCGGAAACTCTTAATCTGTATGACAGTCTGTTTATTTGCCGGCAGGGATTTGTGCTATTATCAGCCATGGATTCCTGCTTTTTGAGGAGCCTTTCCGGAACTCTTCCGTATTTTGTAATTTTTGCGAGGTTTTTATGAAATTCACCGGCATCGCCGCAGCCATTGCTGCCGCTCTTCTGTGTTCCGCCGCTCTGGCAGATTCCGAGGCCGATTTTAACAAAGAGGTGCCCGGCTATGCCAAGTGCATGAAGAAGGCTACCGCCAATACGGACATCCTTGACTGCATTTCCATCGCCAGAAAGCATTACGACAAACTCCTGAACGATAACTACAAGAAGGCCATGAAGCATTGCGAGGTCAGAAGGGATATTACCGGCGGTACCGGAGTGGATCTCTGCAAAAAGAAGCTTAAGGAGGCGGAAAGAGCCTGGATAAAGTACCGGGATCTTATGGCTGAGTATGTGTACCAGGTGAATCTGGGGAGTATTGACCAGCTTAATTCCGCCGGCTTTGTGGCCGAAGAGACCAGAAAGCAGGCGCTGCTTTTGGAAGTGAATGACGATTAACCATAAGACCGGATCGTGTTACTGCTGTTTTCCGGTTTTCTGCTTGCTACCAGCTTAGTGCCTGCTTGCTGATTCTGAGGGTTTGTTGCCTCACGGTATGTAACCGCCTTTTCTTTTGCTTTACTTTACTGCTCTATCCGAAAAGCTGGTACAAAAGGTAGTTCCCGCCTTTCCAGAGCTGCCAGATAAGCAGAATCAGCAGGGTGATGCCGATAAGAGCAATGATAAGCACCGCCTTCTGTCCGGTGGCCTTGACGGCCCGGTGCTTGTTAAAGGCTTCCAGGATCAGATTTCTTTTGCGGGCGAAGAAGCGGTTTCTTTCCCGGGCCAATGCGGCATTGTCAGAATATTCGGCGATTTCCACAAAATATCCCAGCACCGCATCAATGTGGTAAACCCGGATCGCTGACTCTCCTTCGTTTTCATCATCTTCTTCAGGGATCCATTCCAGCTCCGCGGCGATGCTTTCCGGTTCCGGAGTGCCGAGGGTTTCTGGAAGTGTGGTGAGAGGCGGGCGGTTATGGTGTCCTGGTCCGGAAAAGTTATTGGAGAGCACGGCATTAAACCCCATGCTTTCCGCCAGAGAGAGGAGATGGCGTTCCACCATGCTGCGGGAACAGGGCATATTGGGAGCGCAGGAAAAGTGGTAGGGAATAGAGAGGAGCAGGACGCGGTCTCCGGTAAACCGGTTCTCGAAAGCGCTTTGATCCATATCCCGGGAGATGAGAATGCTGCGGAATTCCCGGTACACCGGAAGCAGACCGGAGTCTTCCTCCGGAGTATCTTCGGGATGCGGCTTAGTATTTTCGGAAGCGGTCTCTCCGGAAGGGGCTGCCCGGGAGGCTCCTTTCCGGGATTCCTCCGGCAGGGGCTCAAGGCCGGCGAAGGCCCGGGCTTCGGGACTGTTAGGGCCTCTTCCCGCGGGCGGGAGAATATGCACGGCCTCCCGTCCTTCCCCGGAAATGCTGATGGTGTAGTCGCAAAGATCACCCTCTGCAAAGCCGTTAACCTGCGGGGAATCCCGGTAGAAGGATACGACGTGCCCGTCAAAAATTGTTCCGGGATCGCCCGGAGCGGCTTTTTTGGTGATGATGCCGCGGTGTCTGGTTACCATCTTGCGTTCCTTTAACTGCTATCAGTTTGATTCTACCTGATTTACCGGCTTCTGTATTCTGATTCGGAGGATTATTTGCGGGAAAGAAGCTGATATCGGGGGACGGATACTGCTCCGGTGTTCACTTTCCCGCATTTCCCTGTAATTGAGCTTTCGGGCGTTACTTGTGATCTCGGAGCTGCTGCCCTCACACATTGACTCGCTCCTTTGGATTTTTAGGAGGTTTGCGGGCATAATGACAGGTATGCTGCGTTCGGTTCTCAGACCTGATTCGGTTCTGAGAGCGGGGGGTATTCAGAGAGGCGTTTAAGTTACGATCCTGAACTCCTCGGAGTTTTCGAGCGGCTTATGGAATTCATACGGAGGATAGCGGGATGAGATGCGGAGTATGCTTCAGACACTGTGATCTTGCTGAGAAGAAAACCGGAGTTTGCGGGGTGCGGACTCTCAAAGAGGGTAAGATCGTGCCGATTTCCTACGGCAGAATAACCTCCATTGCTTTGGATCCCATTGAAAAGAAGCCCCTGTATCACTTTATGCCGGGCAGCATGATTCTCTCTGTCGGGAGCTACGGCTGCAATCTCCGCTGTCCCTTCTGTCAGAACTTTGAGATCTCCTGGTCGGATGAAGCTCTCTCCGGACGCGGCGCCAGGCAAACCACATCCCAGGAAATCGTAACGGCAGCCTCCCGGCTCCGGGAACGGGGCAATATCGGAGTGGCCTACACCTACAACGAACCTCTGGTGGCCTATGAGTTTGTAAGGGACACCGCCAGACTGGTACACGAGGCCGGCATGGTCAATGTGATGGTGACTAACGGCACAGCGACTCCGGAGGTGCTGGATGAGCTTCTTCCTTATATTGATGCCATGAACATTGATCTGAAATGCTTTGATGCCCGGCTGTACCGGAAGTTCATGGGCGGAGATCTGGAAATGGTAAAGGAGTTTATTTCCCGGGCGGTTCAGAAGTGCCACGTGGAGATCACCAATCTTGTTATTACCGGTGAAAATGACACCGATGAGGCCATGGATCTTCTTGCCGGCTGGGTGGCCGGGCTCCGGGACGAGGCTGGCAATGCAATCGGGAAGGGGGTTCCCCTTCATGTAACGCGATTTTTTCCGAAATTCCGCATGATAGACCGCAAGGCTACTCCTGTGGAAACGGTATACCATTTGGCGGAGGTCGCCCGGAAGCATCTTGATCATGTTTATACCGGTAATTGCTGAAAGAGATGAAGTAAACAGCTGAAGAAACGGCTGCAGCAAGGCTTGAATATTTTTCGGGCAGACGATTTTCGGGTTCAGGCCCTGGCCTTTTTTCGGGTTCTTGCGAAAAAGGCCGGGGCTTTTGCTGTTATTTCCCGAAAAAGACAGATGGTTTCAGGCAGCTCTTTCACCGTTCCGGAGAATCAGGATGCCAGGTTTGCCCGCAATATGAAGGAACGATAATCCTGCGGTGCCCCGGTTCTGACTTTTGGTGGGAATTCCGGCTCTCCTGGCTCTGCGGGAATTCCCGGCTGATTGGACATCTCCTGTCCCGGGATCCCGAATTGGAAAAACGAACGGAGAAAATGCTGGCCGGGAAAATGCCGGCG
>NZ_JBGVBR010000039.1:0-4133 GCF_045225735.1 Succinimonas sp.
TTGATGAGGAGATATTCCCTGACATTGATGTCTTTAAAGCTTTTGTAACTGAGACCCTTAACCGCGGCAGGAACGATCCCGGCTATCTTCTGGATTTTTTAAAACGGCATCAAAACGCTATAGATGTCCTCATTAAAAATCCTGAATACAGAACCGCTCTTAAGCCCCTTACAGACGCTGCCAAAAGCCTTATAGTGCTGGGAAGCCGGATCTTTACCACCGTGCCAGCCCTTGAGGCATACCTTAATGAGGTCATCGCAGCAGGGCTGCAGGATCCCGGTTATCTCTGCCGTTTTATAAACAATCACGGTCGGGAGCTCTCAGATCTTCGAATGGACAGCCGGTGCCAATCGATTCTGAATGCTCTTTATGCTGTAAGAAACCAGATGGTCGCTTTTGATGAGCTTGTCTTCGGAACCCCTGATGAGTTCCGGGGCTTTATGGAGCAGATTTTAAATATTGGAAAGGAGAACCCCGCTTATCTTCGCAGGTTTGTTCGGGAGCATGAGAAGACACTCACCGCCTTGAATAATGTCAGTGTGCTCGCACCTGTGGTTGCCCCGGTTATAGCCGCCGGAAACAGCGTTATCGAGCTTGATGAATATGTATTCAGCGATGCATCTGGTTTGACAGGATGTGCCCGGGAACTTGCGGGAGAAAACAATGAAAAGCCTCTAAGGGTTGCCGATTTTGTACGGGAGCATAAAGCCGGACTGGAGGCTCTTAAGAGCACTGAATCTTTAGCTCAGGCAGTGAAAGAACTGGAGGCCGTGGCAAATGTCCGGGAAAATGGTGAGGCCATTACGGTTAACGGTACCCGGTATGCACCGGTGCTTTTTAACCCTGAGAGCGTAAAGAAGGGCGGTTATATAAAGTTCGGAAACTACCCGCAACAGAACGGAAATGCCAAGAAGCCCATTGAATGGCTGG
Organism: Succinimonas sp.; assembly: GCF_045225735.1. Lineage (NCBI taxonomy): Bacteria > Pseudomonadati > Pseudomonadota > Gammaproteobacteria > Aeromonadales > Succinivibrionaceae > Succinimonas > Succinimonas sp. Next base: position 931 of record NZ_JBGVBR010000039.1, read on the forward strand.
TGTTGGAGGTTCAGGGCAAAGAAGCCTTTCTGGTGAGCCGTTACGGCCTTGACTGCAAGCAGTATCATCATAAGTGGACGGACATTACGTGGGAAAACTGCGATCTTCGGAAGTGGCTTAACAATGAGTTTCTGAAGGCGGCCTTCTCTCCGGGGGAAAAGCAGATGATCAGACTTTCAGATGTAGTAAATGACAATAACCGGCAGTACGGCACCAGTGGCGGAAATAATACCCAGGATCGGGTTTTCTGCCTCAGCCTTGCGGAGGCGGAACGTTATTTTAAGAATAACAGTGAAAGAAGGTGTCAGCCTACGCCTCTGGCCAAAGCACATGGGGCGTATACCAACGATGACGGTCATTGCTGGTGTTGGCTGCGTTCGCCGGGCAATGATCAGGACTCTGCTTCGGGCGTAAGTACGGTCGGCGTGCTGGATCCGTATGGTGACGGCGTCGGAAATGTTAACTACGCCGTACGGCCCGCTTTATGGCTGATCTGGGATCTTAACAGTGCTGACTCGGCGGTACAGCTGTTTCAGGTTATGGAAAATACTGGAGCAAAGGGTGAGGCCAATATGGTTAACAAACCCCGGTATTCTATCTCTGATAGTGTAAAGAAGGGGGCTTATATAAAGTTTGGAAGCTACCCTCAGAATAACGGCAGCAACAAAGCACCCATAGAATGGCTTGTTTTGGAGGTTAACGGCAATGAAGCCTTATTAGTGAGCCGTCACGGTCTTGATTGCAAGCAGTATCATCATAAGTATATATTCATGACCTGGAAGCAATGCGATCTTCGGAAGTGGTTAAACAATGATTTTCTGAAGGAGGCTTTCTCAGCGGAGGAACAGCAGAGAATCAAGATCTCAGAAGTAGTAAATGACGATAACACGAAGTATCTTACCTGCGGCGGAAATAATACTTGGGATCGGGTTTTCTGCCTCAGTCTTGCAGAGGCAGAACGTTATTTTAAGGATAACAGCGAGAGAATGTGCCGGCCTACAGCCTTGGCCAAAGCACATGGGGTGTATTCCAGTGATGATGGCCATTGCTGGTGGTGGCTGCGGTCGCCGGGCAATTTTCAGGAGCGTGCATCGGACGGAGGGACAGACGGCACACTTTACCCGAATGGTGACTTTGTTGATATTGGTATCCGTGCTGTTCGGCCCGCTTTACGGCTAATCTGTAATCTGTAATCTTCTAATCTGGGAATCATCAGCACTTCATTTACCGCCTACTTGCGGGGGATTTTTCCGAGAGTTTCGCAGGCACAAAAGAAGCGACGCAAAGGGAAGACTTTCTTCCGGGCTAAGTGATAAAAATTCGGTAATGTCATCTCCGGGCATCAGAGAAGACGTAGCCGCTCTTTATGCCGTGAGTGACGCCGTTGTTGTCTTTGACGAGGAACTGTTCCTTGATTTCACGGCTTTTAAAGCCCTTGTAGTGGATGTTATTAACCGCGGTAACACTAATCCCGGCTATCTTCTGGAGTGTCTCGGCGGTGGAAGATCTCCGGTTCCGGAAAAATCCGGAGAAACTTGCGAAGCAATTATGGGAAGCAATTATGGTAAATGGCACAAAATATTCGCCGATGCAATTCATTAAGTTTGGAAGCTACCGGCAGCATGACGCTCAGAGCAAAGAGCCAATTGAATGGGTGGTATTGGAGGCCAATGATCAGGATGCGCTTCTGGTTAGCCGTTATGGTCTTGATTGCAAGAAGTATCATCGTTACTGGGCGGACATTGCATGGGAAAACTGCGACCTTCGGAAGTGGCTTAACGATGAGTTTCTGAATGAGGCCTTCTCGGAGGAGGAGCTGCAGAGAATCAAACTCTCAGAGGTGGTGAATGACGATAACCCGAAACATCGCATCCGCGGCGGAAATAATACTCAAGACCGGGTTTTCTGCCTCAGCCTTGCTGAGGCGGAACGGTATTTTAAGAATGACAGCGAAAGAAGGTGTCAGCCTACGGATTTGGCCATAGCGCATTGGGCATTTGTCAGTGATGACGGTCATTGCTGGTGGTGGCTGCGGTCGCCGGGCTTTAATCAGTACCACACATCGGGCGTGTATGCGGCCGGCTCGCTGGACCCGGATGGTGTCTGCGTCGACGGTGATCACTACGTTGTGCGGCCCGCTTTACGGCTAATCTGGGAATCAGCCGCAGCGGTGTAAGTGCGGCGTGTTTTTTGAAAAAGTAAATTCCTTTCTCCGCAAACTGAAGCGTACAGACCTCAATAAATCCGGCAACCTGCCTGATCTTACGGGAAAAAACTGGGAGAGTTTCAGGCGGAGCTGAGTATGGCCGTACTTTCGGCGATCTGATGTCAGCCTCTGTTCCGGTACCGGAAGTCATACGGGCGGAAGATGAGTCAGACATCCTTGTATATGGGGCGGAGCATATGGGGGATCGCAGATTTTTTTCTGGTTAATGCAATGTGTGATAAACAGACTGATGAAAAGGCAGGAAAGAGGCAGAACCATGTTCAAATGTAATTATCGGAAACTGATATTGAGTTTTAATGAATTTCACAATGTTAAAGCAGACGATATGCCGCAGTACGGCGAATTCTGTCTTCTTGAATTGAAGGACGGCCGCTATACTGCCGGAAAGTGGAATCCGAATGATTATAAAAAGAACTCGCTGTCCGGTGAATTCATTCGCGGCACGGCCGATACTGTTGCAGTCTCAGAAGTTTCCAAATGGCATCCGCTGGATTGCTATGATATGACAAATTGCCTTAATGATGAGGAAATCAACTTTATAAACCTCGGGCCCGAGGGAGAAGAGATTCACAGCGTAATCATGAAGGACTTTAACTCTTTGGAGGATGGCGACTTTCCCAAAAGCGAGCAGTACTGCCTTCTGATTTTAAAAAACGGTCAGCTGTCTGCCGGAAGATGGGATGAGTGGACGAAGGGCAAAGACGGTACCTTTGTTTATGCTCCCGCTCTGGCCTGCCACAGCATGAATACAGTTTGGGCCTGGACGTCATTAAGTTCCGATGATTTCTTTGAGGCGGAGGAAGAAAGCGAAAGAGAAAGAAATCGCGAGGAGGAGCTGAACCGTAGCCCGTCAGTCGATGAGGAGCTCTTCAAATACGGCACTGATATCGAGGTGTATTACGAAAAAGCCCTGGAGAGGCTCAAAAAGGAATATCCCTGGGCCACAGTCACCCAAATGAAAAAAGTAACCCCGTAT
>NZ_JBGVBR010000040.1:0-8248 GCF_045225735.1 Succinimonas sp.
ATCGGGCAGAACATTGTCAGGGACAGCGGCATCGTCTGCAACAGCCGGGGCGGAGATGGTCAGAGTCCCGGTTATAAAAAGGACTGCGGCGGCGGCCAGAGTCAGAACGGTTTTCCGGGGAATTACATCATTCTCAAGGCCGGCGGTAAGGTCTGCGTCAGGGGTTGCGGTTTTACTGTCAGTCATGATCATTTCTCTTTTTTTCCTCTTTCATCTCTTTTCCTCTTTCACCTCTTTTTCTCTTTCGCCTCTTTACCGGTTCAGCGGATACGGCGTCTTTCTTTGCAGCCGCGGTCAGAAGACATGCGGACATGCCCTGACTGAAATTGCCTGGCCGGGAAAGCCGGACTGCTGATTTATCTGTCACCTGCGGCATAAACACCGGTATTAACGTCCAGTACTTCACGCGCGGGCTGAATCAGGGATTCTTCGTAATTGAGCTGCCACTGAACTTCGCTGGTTATTTCTCCGTCTTCAGCAACTCCGTCAAACGTATCCCCCGGCTTGATAACAGAGCCGTTATCAAACAGGTATGACAGGAGCGCGTACGCATGATTAATCACATGAGAAACGTTCAGGCCATGAAAATGGTACTGCGCATCCGGGAGTCCCAGCATGCTCATTCCCAGAGAGTCCACAATAAAATCATCGGAGCCCTCAAGCCTGAAAAATCTGACATTGACCGCATAGTGAATAAACCGGAAGTCCTGCGGGAGATCGCAGTTCACGATGTCTTCTCTCGCATGCATTTTCTTTGAGTTCTCAAAAAGCAATGCTTCGCAGCCCGGAAACGCCTCCGTCAGGGCTTCAGTGTACTCAGTGAGCATCTTAGCGTGCTCCCGGTAATCCAGAACCGCGCTCAGCATATCGGTGGCCGCTATCCGGTAATGACATTCCTCCAGAATGGTCTCCGCATCCTCGCAATTCCATAACTGGGTAGCCGCAATATCATCAAGAAGGGGTTTGTCAATTTCCGCGCACTTCATGAGCACAAGCTGCGGAGTAAGTTCATGGCCGTCAATCGTTACCTTGTATTTGTCAGCGGAAAAGACGGCCATATTCTCGCCGGAGCTCATTAAGGTTACATCGCCGAGATGCTTTTTAAGAATATTCAGCAGAGTGTCCCTGTCCGGGAAGGGAGTGTTTTCCTTAAAAAGCAGACTCACCCCGAAATGTCCGCTGCCTGCGGATTCCTTCTGACTTAAATCCTGCTGTAAAACCATTTTTTTGTCCTCCTTTATTAGCTTTCCTTCATTGCCGCTTTCTGTTTCTCCGCCTGGCTGGCAGCCGGCTGCCGGATGTCAGGACGACAGCGCAAAAACCCGCCGGCCCTCTCAATGTCAGTCATTGATGGGATAATGGCTGATAAGGTATTCCCCGACTCCCGGAACGTCAGGATCGTGATTTGACATCGTCACTCCCGACCCAGAAGCCAGTTTTCCACCGTTTTCCTGGCATTCCTGGCCTGGGATCCTCTGATGGCAAGTCCGTTCGCATCCACATGAGCCCCCGGGCACATTCTCTTCACATCGGAAACCATGCTGCCCAGACCGGAGCCCTCATGGGTGCTTACTACCAGAACTGTTTTTCCGGAAAAGTCCAGCCCTTCAAGAGCAGTCTCAATCTCCGGCGCATAGGTGCCCCAGTAAATCGGACTCATCACAAACACAGTGTCATATGCCGAGATGTCCCGGAGCTTCTCCTTCAGGGGCGCGTTCCCGATGCGCTGCTTTGCTTCCTGAATGCAGGTTTTGTAATCAGCGGCGTAGGGTACCAGGGGCTCAGCCCTGAACATATCCGCGCCGGTAAGCTCCTGAACGAACTCCGCCGCATACTCCGTGTTGCCCTTGTCAATATAGCCCACAGCGTAGTTCTCATCGGCTCTGCTGAAATAGATAATCAGAGATTTGCTCACGTTTTCCTCCAAGCGGTTAAGGTGAGGCGCCTGTTTTCCGAAGCTCGGCACCATTTCATATTCCCAGAACCAAGGTCAGGATTTCCTTTTCAAAAACTTAAGATCTGCGGTCATCCCGCCTGCATCATTGCTATGGAAAAGGAGCCCCGGGAATTTCCTGCATGCGCCAGCTTAAAGCCATACTTCCCGAAAATCACTCTGCTTTTTTCCATACTACCAGGGAGCGCCAGTCATCCTCGTCAAACACGGGGCCATCGTCAGGCTCATCCTCAAACTCTGAGGCATTGCATTCATATTTCAGGAGCTTGATGCCATTCTCTTTCAGCTGTTCCAGCTTTTCCCGGCATGAAACCTCAAAATCGTCCATCAGGTCATTGATCGAATCTTCATCCCAGTTATCATAGCAGTCATCAAGACTGGCCCCGATAGTGTCATTCAGTTTCTCCTCGATTATGCTGCGAAGCTCTTCTGCCGTTGCCGACGGGTTATCCTCCAGAGCTTTCCCCAGAAGCGACTTCACCTTGTCGGGATCCTGAATCACGCAAACAATGTCAACGCCATAGGAGAATCCCTCCTCATCACCTTCTTCGTTTTCCCAGGAAAGCTCGCCGATCATGCTGTGCGGAATTTCCTCGGCGCAAAGTTCCCGGAAGCCTTTATGAGGAGACTCCTGACATTCTCCGAGATTGCTTTCTGCAAACAGCTCCCGGTACATGGCGGCCAGGAAATCCGCTGTTTCATCATTAAGAAGGCACCTTTCCCGGATGTCCGCGGCGAGGGACTTCGGAGACAGATTCTTTGCGCCTTTCTTAGCTTTTGTTTTCGTGCCTTGTTTGGCGCCTTTTTTCGTCTTTGCTTCCGCGGCGGTTTTCGCATCGCTGTGAATATCAGCCAATATCGTGCAGTGAACGGCTCTGGCCAGGGCCGGGGAAATCTTATCCTTAAGCTCATCATAAACGCTCAGAGGATGCTCTGAAAGATAGTCCGGGCCCTTTTCGCTGATAATGTCATGGAGGCGATCTGCCAGTTCTTCCGGAGTGATGGTCATCTCTTTTGTCATCTGTTTTGTCCTTCTTCATTTCTTAGGTTAGCTCAGCAGAACTCGTTTGCGGGATGCTGCGGGCCGGCGTCTTGCACGGCAAAGCGGACTCCCGGGAGAATTCGCTAAATGGCTGCCCAAAAACGAAGCTCCCCAAAAACAGTCTGCCCGGGCTTCCTGCTACCAGCGACGACCATAATCATAATCGCTTTCAAAATCAGACTGGTCGGTACTGCATTCATATTTAACCAGCTTGATGCCATTATCTTTAAAAAACTCTTCTATCGCATCCCGGCAGTCAAAATCATCCATATACGGCTCATAATACGAATCTCCGGTTACATAGTCATCAAGATAGTTTTGAATAACATCGTCCAGTTCATCCTCGATGATTTTGCAAAGCTCTTCCGCCGTGGCAAAAGGGTTAACGTCCAGAGCTTTTCCCACCAGCATCAGCGCCTTGTCAGGATCCTGAATCCCGTAAACAAGATCAACATCGCAGGAGCAGTCCACATGACCTCCGTTAGCATGCCAGGTACTATCCCCGGAATACTGGTATTCCATTTCCTCGGAGCAAAGCTCACGAAAGCCTGCAAGGGCGTGCTCCTGCCATTCACTGAGATTGCTTTCTGAAAACAGCGAAAGGTACACAGCTGCCAGAAAATCCGCAATTTCGGCATTAAGAAAGCACCTTTCCCGGATGTCCGCGGCAAGGGCCTCCTGAGACAGTTTTTTTACCCCCTTCCCAGCTGCTTTTTTCGTGCTGTTTTTCGCCTCAGCCTCCGCATCGCTGTGAATATCAGCCAGTATCGTGCTGAGAAGAGATCTGGCCAGAGGCGGAGATACCTTATCCCGCAGCATCTCATCATAAACGCTCAGGGGATGCTCTGAAAGATAGCCCAGGCCCTTCTCGCTGATAATGTCACAGAGGCGGTCTGCCAGCTCTTCAGGAGTGATGGTCATCTCTTTTATCATCTGTTCGGTCATTGGTTATTTCCTTCTTCATTGCTGATGATTTATGGGGTATCAGCTTGTTTGCAGGCTGCTGCGAGCTGTCGCCGGAGAGTTTTTCCTGTCTGCCGCCCCCTGACTTCCATTCTCGCTGCGGTTACTGAAATTCTACCGTCTCAGCGCGGCTTCAGAAACTGCTCCCTCAGGTATTCCGCGCCGGGATCACAGACCGTAATCCGTAATCCGGAGCCGGAAAATCTCCCGCAGGGCGCGCTCCGCCGCAAAATTACCAGCGAGCCTCAAAATCCTCCTCGTAATCAGATGCGTCGGTGTCGCAGTCATACCTCACCAGTTTAAGGCCATGCTTTTCAAAAAAATCTTCTATCACCCAGCGGCATTCACCGGGAAAATCATCCATGTCTGGCTCATAATAAGGGTCTCCGGTTACCCATTCGTCCAGCCGGTTCTGAATAAGCTCGTCCAGATGGCTTCCTATTTCCGCGGCAAGCCTGTCCGCCGAAACCCCGGGATTATCATCAAGGAGATGCTTTAAGAACAGCTTGGCTTTGTCCGCATCCTGCACCCCGTACACCAGGGCAACCTCACAGGAGCAGTCAATATGCACCCCGCTCCGCACCGCGCGCCAGGTGCTTTCGCCAGAATACCGGTACTGCCATTCTTCGGAGCATAATTCCCGAAACCCTTCGTTAGCGTCATCATCTCGGTACTTCAGGCTGTCATCCGAATACAGCAGCAGGTAAATTTCCGCCAGCAAATCCGAAATGGCGGCATTGAGAAAACACTTTTTGCGGATCAGGCCGGAAATCTCCTCCTTATGCTTCCCCTCCGCCTCCAGATGGATGCCGGCCAGAAGCGTGACCAGCGCAGATCCGGCAAAATCCGGGGTTATCCCCTCATCTGTCAGGCGGGTATAAACGCTGAAAGGATCTCGGGAAAGAACATCCCGGCCCTGCTCGCTGATTATGGTTCTAAGACGGGCGGCAAGATCCTGAGGCCGGACATCCTGAACAAGGTTTGGCGCCTGATCGTGAACAAAGCCCTGAGCAGTCTTCTGAGCTGATATTTTCATGGGAATGGTCTCCGCTGATTTGGGCAGGCAGTTTTTTTGCGCCCCCTGCCGAAACGGCCGCTCCCGAAATTTTACCGTTTCAGAAGCCTTCCCGAAAACAAAAATCCCGCAAACCTGCGAAAGCTCTCATCTCCCGGCAGATTCTCCCTGCTTGTTCCGGCTTTGCCGGACACTCAGTTTTTTTTCCTCCCCTAAAAGCGCAAAACCCCCGGAGATATCCGGGGGCTTTTAAGATTCTCTTAATCAGTTTACTTGCCATATGCGCCGAAGAAGGTTCTGAGCCGGAGACCGCGGGGAAGTCCCCGGCTTCTCCCTGAGAAGCCCGCCCGGCTTGCTAAACGGGGCTCCGCCCCTCCGTCACACCACCGAAAAACAAAAACTCCCGCCTCAGCAGGAGTTCCCGAAAAAGATTTATCCGTCAGGACGTTATGAGCCAGAGCCTGTGCTTAAGAGCTGGGAATCGTACACCAGAATGGGATCCCGTCCGTCCGTTACCACATCCTTGTTGATGATCACCTTGGCCACATCGCTGTTGGAAGGAAGCTCGTACATGGTGTCCAGGAGAATGCCCTCCATAATGGAACGGAGTCCCCGGGCGCCGGTATGCCTTTCAATGGCCTTGTCTGCCATGGCCTCCAGAGCGTCATCGGTGAATTCCAGCTTGACCTTGCCCAGCTTGAACATGGCCTCGTACTGTCTGGTAAGAGCATTCTTAGGAGCTCTCAGGATGGTGACCAGAGCATCCTTGTCCAGCTCGTCCAGAGAAGCGATAACCGGCAGACGGCCGATAAGCTCGGGGATAATGCCGAACTTGCTGAGGTCGTCAGGTTCCACCGCCTCGATTCTCTCGGAAAGGCTCATCTTGTTGCTTTCCCCGAATACCTCGGCGCCGAAGCCGATGCCGGAGTTCTTCTGCACGCGGCGTTCCACGATCTTGTCAATGCCGGCAAAGGCACCGCCGCAGATAAAGAGAATCTTGGAGGTGTCAACCTGCACAAAATCCTGCTGGGGATGCTTTCTGCCGCCCTGAGGAGGCACGGAGGCAATAGTGCCCTCGATAAGCTTCAGGAGAGCCTGCTGCACGCCTTCGCCGCTGACGTCCCGGGTGATGGAGGGGTTCTCGGATTTGCGGGCGATCTTGTCGATTTCGTCAATAAACACAATGCCCTTCTGAGCCTTCTGCACATCGTAGTCGCAGTTCTGCAGGAGCTTCTGAATGATATTCTCCACGTCCTCGCCCACGTAGCCGGCCTCGGTCAGCGTGGTGGCATCGGCCATGGCGAAGGGCACATTCAGGAACCTGGCCAGAGTCTGCGCCAAAAGGGTCTTGCCGGAACCCGTGGGACCAATAAGCAGAATATTGGACTTCCCCAGCTCCACGCCGTCAAATTCATCACCGACGAGCTGCCGCTTATAGTGGTTGTACACTGCCACCGAAAGAATCTTTTTGGCCTTTTCCTGCCCGATGACATACTCATCCAGATGCGCCTTGAGATCTCTCGGAGCGGGAAGCTTCTTCAGATCCTCCAGATAGTCGGTCTTTTCGTTCTGCTTCTTTTTCTGATCCTTGGAAATGATGTCATTACAGAGATCCACGCACTCATTGCAGATATAAACGTCATCTCCGCCCTTGATAAGCCTGGCCACTTCATACTGTGACTTGTTGCAAAAGGAACAATGCAGCGTTTTGGTTCCTCCGGAAGTAGGTCCGTCTTTCTTATTTCCTGCCATGTATATTTCCTGCCGCTTTTATAATCGTGTGTATTCCTGTTCAGGCGCCCCGGTTACGGACGCTTGGTTAAAACCTCGTCTATAAGACCAAAATCCTTGGCTTCTTCGGCTGACATGAAGTTGTCTCTGTCGGTGGCCTGAACTATTTCCTCATAAGGCCGGCCGGTATGGAATGAAAGCTTCTTATTCATCTCCTCCTTGATACGGAGGGTTTCCCGGGCATGGATCTCGATATCCGAAGCCTGGCCCTTGAAGCCGCCCAGCACCTGATGAATCATGATCCGCGAGCTCGGAAGAGAATAACGCTTGCCCGGAGCTCCGGCTGCCAGCAGGAAGGAGCCCATGGAGCAGGCCTGCCCCAGACACAGGGTGCAGACATCCGGCTTGATAAACTGCATGGTATCGTAAACGCTCATGCCGGCTGTCACCGCGCCGCCGGGAGAATTGATATAAAGATAAATATCCTTGTCCGGATCCTCTGATTCCAGAAAGAGGAGCTGAGCCACTACGAGATTGGCCATATGATCCTCAACCTCTCCCACCAGAAACACGATTCTCTCCTTAAGGAGCCGGGAATAAATATCGTAGGATCTTTCACCCTTGGCGGTCTGTTCAATAACATACGGAATTAAAGCTGCCTTTTCTGCAAGGCTGCCGGCGCTGCTTTCAAATGACATCTGTCTTCATCCAAAAAAATCTTGTCTCATAATCAGTTAAACGATTTTAACATTTTATAGCGGTTTATGCGACAAAAAGTCTTATTTTCTGTCCCGGAAACACATCCGGAAAAAAGCCCCTAAAACAAAACCTGCCAGATAAAAATCCGACAGGCTTTGTCATCAGAAACGCCCCGGAGGGGGCTGCTTCACTCGGAATCAGAGCACCTGAGTAAGCTCGTAAAAGCTCTTCTTGGTAACGTTCAGCTTAGCATGATCAAAGAAGTAATCAGCAATCTGCTTCTGGAAGGACATATCAGCAAACTTGTAGTACATCTGCTTATTGTTCATCACAGCCTTCTTGTATTCCTCGGAGCTGTCATAAGCGGAGGCCACCATGTCGATGTAAGCTTCCACAGCCTTGGGATCAAGCTTAATGCCATACTTGTTCACAAAGGCATCGATTACATATTTAACAGTCAGATTGTGCTTAACGCTGCTGGCAATGGCCTCATCGGAAGGAAGGGGTCTCTTGCGGGACTCATAGTCCTTTTTGATGTTGTCGGCATAGGTTTCGGCCAGTCTGGAAGGAATGTCAAAGCCGCCGAATTCGCTTACCAGCTTATCCACAACAGTCTTCACATTCCTGTCATTAACAACCTTGCTGATCTCGCGATCCATGTTCTTGCGCACTTCGGAACGGAAATCGTCAACAGTCTTGGCAGTATCGCTGAAGTATGCGAAAAACTTCTCGTCAAGCTCCGGAAGCTGATTTTCGGAAACCCTCTCCAGCTTGGCCTTGAACACTGCGGGCTTGCCGGCAAGTTCCTTTTTGCCGTAATTCTCAGGGAAGGTCACATTGATGT
>NZ_JBGVBR010000041.1:0-10276 GCF_045225735.1 Succinimonas sp.
GGCGCTGAAAAGCGCCGGCAGGGGGTGAACCTGGTTAACGGCATTTCCCGGGATTACCGCCGGGAAGGGCTTTTCTTTGACGAGATCCTGAAAAGCGCGGCAGAAGAAAAGGAAAGCGGCAGGCCGAAAGGACTGGCAGCAGGAAAGGCCGAAAGAACTGGTGATAATCATGGATTGCATTCAGCTTAAGCTTTGCGACATTCAGGGGCGGCTCTTTGAGCGTTCTTTGGCCTATGCCAGCGAAGAATTCATCCGGGACTTTATGAATTCAGAGGTGGCCCGGCATCTTGATTCCCCCTATAACAAGCTTCAGTGGATGGGGGAGGAATACCTTCTGGAGGAGCTTGCAGAGGAAAAGAATCTGACCCCGGCAGGAGCAACCTATAGTCCGGAAGTTCTGTACTGGATTGGCTATCTCCACCGGTTCTGGGCGTGCTCCAGAAATGAAGAGAGCCGGAAGATCTACCGGATTGCTCCGGCAAAAACCATGAAACGAAATTATCTCAATCTCCACACGACTGACCCGGAACTTGCCATCGAAGATCTCCTGGAGATTTACCGGCAGAGACACCAAAAATAAGGCCGATTCCTGTGAACCGGCCTTTTTCTCAGTCGTTCTCCAGCACCCCGAAGTGCTCCTGAGACACCTTCACCCGTTCCGCCGCCGGGAGCTTGCCGTGCTTTTTAATGTAGGTCTGAATAAACCGCAGTCTGGGGAGCAGTCCTGCGGAGTTGGCGGTCTGAATCGCCAGTCCCGGCCGGGCGTTAAGCTCCAGAAGGAGCGGGCCCCGGAGCTTGTCCAGCACAATGTCGGTGCCGATGTAGCCCAGCCCTGACATGTCATAGCAGCTGGAGGCCAGGTTAAGCACGTCCTGCCACAGGGGCACCCGGAGCTTGTAAAGATCGGCTCCGGTGTCCGGATGAATGTGCACGGGCTCGTTCTTCTGGACGGCGCGGATGGCTTTTCCGGAGCGGACGCAGATGCCCACTCCCACCGCGCCCTGATGGAGATTGGCCTTGCCGTCGGAGGCGGCGGTGGAGAGGCGCATCATGCACATCACCGGATAGCCGCAGAAGACGATGACCCGGACGTCCGGCACTCCCTCATAGCTGTAGTCCTGAAACACATCGTCAAAGTTGATGAGATCCTCGATGAGGGCGAAGTCCTGCTTTCCGCCCAATGAGAACAGCCCCGCCAGAATATTGGTAATATGGCGCTCCACATCCAGGGCGGTGAGACCCTGGCCGTTGGGCTTGTAGTACACCCCGTTCTCGGAGCGGGAGATCACCAGAATCCCCTTGCCGCCGGAGCCGTGGGTGGGCTTGATGCAGAAGCCGCTTTTGCCCTTGACGATTTCCGAGAAGTTCTTCACATCATACTGATGCTTGATGGAGCCGATGAGGGCGGTGGTGGAGACGTGATTCCTCATGGCCATTTCCTTGGTGAGCAGCTTGTTGTCCACCAGGGGGTACAGCTCTCTCTTGTTGTACCGGCCGATAAAGTTCACGTTCCTCTGGTTCATGCCCATGATGCCCAGACGGCTCAGCTTAAACGGCGAACAGTACTTTTTAAAGGGCCAGAGGTTCATGTCAGGCCTCCTTCTTCACGGCTTTGGTCTCTCTTTTCAGGCGATCGGCCTCCAGCTCGCCTTCCTTCACCGGATGGGCGATTTCCTCGGCCAGAGGGCGGAAGCGCTTGAGCTCGGTGAGACGGTAGCCGGTGTAGTTACCCATGATGAGCACCCCGGAGAGGATCACCAGCATGAGTCCCAGGAAGTTGAAGGACAGGTGCTGAATGTTGGGATTGGACATGGCCAGATAAGCCATCACCGCCACGAACATGGAGCCGCCGCCCTGTATCAGAACTTCCTTGTAGCCTTCCTCCTCCCAGAGCACGGACATTCTTTCGATAGTCCAGGAGAGAATGATCATGGGGAAGAAGGTGATCTTAATGCCATCGGTGAGTCCCACCTTGTAGGTGATGAAGCTCAGGGTGCCGATAATGGCGATAACCGTGATGATCACCGTGGAGATTCGGGCCACCAGAAGCAGGTTCAGATAGGAGAGCCAGGATCTGATAATGAGTCCGATGCCCACAATGGTCAGGAAGCCGATGAGCCCCACGGTGAGGTTGGTCTGCAGAAAGGCGGTGGCGATGAGCACCGGCATGAAGGTGCCGGAGGTCTTGATGCCCACGATAATGCGCAGGAACACCACAATGAACACGCCGATGGGGAGAAGCAGGATGTTCTTGAACACCGCCTGCTCCTCAATGGGCAGAGCGTTTACCGAAAGGTCGAAGCGATCCTGGTTTTCGGCATCCGGGCTGTTCTGCCGCATGGCGAAGGCCTTCTTTTCAGAAACGTTGTTCCGGATTATGGAGAACACCACCTGAGAGTCCTCGCCCCCGGAGATTTCCAAAAGGGAATTGGCATTGCTTTCCCAGATGAAGTAGGTGCCCTTCTTGGGCTCCTTTTCGGATTCCGGATCGATGATGCGGTAGGAGTTATCCGGATCAAAAATCGCGAGATAGGGCACGAGATGCTGATTCCGGCGGCCGTCCTCCAGCTTCACCACTCTGATGATGCGGGCCGGAATGTCATGCAGGTTCAAAAGCTTAACGATAAGCTCCTGCCGGGTGAACTTGGAGAGCAAAAGCCGGGCATTCTGATCCTGGGTCTTTATTTCCTGAAAAATCGCCTGGGTAAATGACAGGGGATCGGAGCTCCGGCTCCAGGCGGCATTCCCGATCTGGTTTATGGCCGTGAGGTAGGGCTCCTCCAGCACCACCTTGCCCACCCGGGGCACGGTCACCATGTTGTTTTTGACGGAATTGTCCGCCAGAATGCCCAGTCTGTAGTACAGGATCTGATGTCCCGTTACCGCCCGGTTGGACCATTCCGCTCTGGTATGCCCGGCGCGGTCGTTGAAGAAGAGCCCGTAATTGGGGCTCGCGGTGTTTTCGGAAACTATTCTGAAGCCGGGCTGGCTGTCGGGCACGGCCAGGGAGACCTTCACCGGCTTGTTTTCATCGTAGGAGGTATTGAAGCTTATCTTAGCCTCAATATCCCAGGCGATGTTCTTGGAAGATGGAAACCATGGCACATCGAAGGTAACATGCTCGTAGATCATCAGGGAGATGCCCGTGATGAAGAGCAGGGCCACTACGATGTAATAAACTCCGCGGCTAATCATATAAACGCCTCTGTAAACACCTGTGGATAAATCAAGTCCGGGAACCGGGAATGCTCTCCGGCGGGGGAGAGTATTCCCCTCCGGAATTACTTCTGGCCGGATCCGGCATCCGGAGCGCCGGCGCCGCTGTCAGCGCCTTCAATGGGCTCCTCCTTGGGATGGGCCAGCACCTGCTGCGGCTCGGCGCGCTTTTCCTTTGGCTGCTCCTTGTTATCTTCGGAACCGTCCTTGGCCGGCTTGTCCTTTTTGTCCTTTTTATTATTCTTGCCGGAGGAGTTTTTCTCGCGGTTTTTGTCCCCGGCATCCTTGTAGGCTTCTACGGTAACGGAGCTGTCGATCTTCCTCTGCACGTTTTCCCGGGAGACATCCACCACGGCGATGTCCTGAATGAATTCCCGGCCCACCAGAAGCGGGAACTGCATCTTGTCGCGGTTTTTCAGGGAGAATTCGTTAACTCCGGTATAGGAGCCGATTTTCACGGTCAGCTTCACCACCGGCCGTTCCTCGGGGCGATCTGATGAGGCCTGAATGATCACGGCGGTTCTGACCCGGGGGGCGGACAGATGAATGACATTGCCGTCATCCAGGGGAATGTCGAAGTTGTACCAGACCTTGCCGTCCTTTTCCACCTTTTCGATATTGGTGGCATTGATGGAGGAGACGCTGGCGCCGGTATCGATGCGGCTGGCGAAGGAAGCGTCGGCTTCGGCGATATAGACCCATTCCTGATTGCCGAAGATCATTTTGCCGTTGTCAAGACGGGTGGCATCCCCGCTGACCTTGACGGCGCTCCCGGCGGTGTCCCGGGGGGCGGCTCCCTTGGTCTTCCGGATCTCCCCGGAAAGCGCATTTAATTCCTGCCGGAGACTCTGGTTTTCCTGTTCCAGCTTTCGGGCGGCGCCGGAGCAGGTTTCCTGGGTTTTCACAGTCCTCGCGGTATTCTCCTCGATGGCGGCTTTAAGTTCGTTCATGGTTCTGACGTCGTCCTCCCGGGCCCGGGTCATTTCGGAGACCATGCGGGCGTTTTCATCGGTAACGGTTTTGAGCTCGGCGGCATCCGAAGCTGCCTGAGTTTTGGTGCTCTGACAGCCGGACACTGCAAAAAGGGCTGCCGGAATGAGAAAGGCGATTGCTGCCTTAAGCAGGGATGATTTAATCTTCATTTTTGATACCTTTTTTGGCAATGAATACTGCTCGCATCGGGGCCGGATAGCCCTCGACGGTTTTGGAGGGATCCTGAGGATCCAGATAATCCTCCAGGGATTCGAAAGTCATAAGCTCGGTGCGATGCTGTTCCGCGGGGGTGGTTTTTTCCAGGCTGACCATGACGGCGTCCGGAAAGCCAGTCCGGCGGAGCAAAATTTTCAGGAAATCCGGGGAAGGGATAAACCAGACATTGGCCATTTTGGCATAACGTCCGGCGGGGAGCAGGACGGTGCGGGAGTCTCCCTCTGTAACCAAGGTTTCCAGCACGAGCTCGCCCCCCGGCCGGAGAGCGTTCCAGAGCTGCGTAAGATGGTCTGCCGGGCTCGGGCGGTGATCCAGCACTCCCATGGAGAAGACCGTGTCAAAGGCGTTCAGCGGGGGGAGATCCTCCATGATGAGGGGGAGAAGATGGATGCGGCTTTTCAGATTCTCATCGGCCGCCAGGCTTTTAAAAATGGCAAACTGAGCCAGAAAGAGTCCGGAGGGATCAATTCCCACTACCTTGGAGGCTTGCTCTCCCAGCATCCGCCACATGTGGTAGCCGTTTCCGGCCCCCACATCCAGCACCAGACGATCCCGGAGGGGCGTGATATGAGGAAGAAGCCGTTCCCACTTCATCCAGCTTTCCCATTCCGATGATACCGGAACTCCGAAGATGCTGTAGGGGCCCTTGCGCCAGGGCATGAATTCCTGAAGGAGCTTTTTAATGCCGGCGCATTCCCCCGGAGACACGTCCTCCGGAGCCTGAAAGGACACCACCCGATCCGTGAGGGCGATGCCGGCGGCCTTTTTGCCGTTAAAGCGTTTGAGTCTCCGGGTGAGATTCCGGAAGATCTTGCCTTCCCCGGATTCCTGAAACTTTTCCAGCTGCCCCGGGAGCGTCCGGAGCCAGGGGGCCAGTCTCTCGTCTTTGGCAATGCCCGCCAGAAAGTCATCCCAGGGTGCAAACAGGTTCATGATTCAGTCCTTCACAGCAATGATCGATCCGAAGTTAAAGCACTGGTACCAGAGCCCCGTATGGCTGAAGCCGGCGGCTTTGAGATCGCCGAGCCTCTTTTCCGGGGTCTCGGTGATCATGACGTTTTCCAGAGCGGCTCTTTTCTGGCTTATTTCCAGATCCGAGTAGCCGTTGGCCTTCTTGAAGTCCAGATGGAGCCCGGTGAGGGCTGCCATGACTGCGGGATCCTCAAAGGAAAACTTTTCGCTGAGAATAAGGACGCCGCCGGGAATAAGAGCCCGGGCGATTTTTTCCAGCAGGGCTCCCCGGTCTTCCGGCGGGATGAACTGGAGCACGAAGTTCATGACCGTAACGGAACAGGGCTCAAGCTCGCAGGCAGTGATATCCCCGAGAATAATTTCCGCCGGAGTTTTCAGGCTTTGGGAGGCGATGATTTCCCGGGAGCGCTTCACCATGGCTTCCGAGCAGTCGATGCCGATGACCCGGCAGCCCCGGGGGGCGTTTGCCGCCATTTCCAGGGCGCAGGCGCCCAGACTGGATCCCAGATCGTAGAGACAGGTGTTCTCCCGGGCAAATCTCCGGGTCATCATGCCCACTGCGCTCACAATGCTGGGGTAACCCGGAACGGATCTCCGGATCATGTCGGGAAAGACGCCGGCCACGGTTTCGTCGAAGACAAAGTCCCCGACATGCTCCTTCCGGGTCGCGAAGATATTATCGTGCATAAAAAGCCTGAAACGCCGTTGTAATTTCGGAATTATACCAAAAACCGGCGCCGGCGCTACAACCGGAGGAGCGGCCCGGAATGCAATTTTGCGAGCTCGCCCGCCGCGTTAAAAATGCCCCGGAACCGGAAAACGCAAAGGCCGGATCAGAGGATGATTCCGGGAAGCCGTTTCGGAGGCGGCGGGACAGCCGCGGCTACTTATTGTGAATTTTTTTGAGAAACGAGATAAAGCGCAGATTCCAGCGGTGATTGTCCAGAAGCGCATCCCGGCCCGCCCAGTAGGCGGTGAACTCCGCCAGCTGGCCCGGAGTATAGCTGGCATCGGTGATGCCGGCCAGCCTTGCAGTATCCTTAAAGGTACTGTCAGGCTGCCAGGAGTCGGTCATCCGGTAGAGATGGCGATCCGTGTTCAGGGAGCGCTGATGGAGCGGCAGATCCATGGTAACCCCGTCCCACCAGCTGGCAAACTGCTGCCGGGATCCGGGCGCCGGACGCAGGAGTCCCGCCGCAATGAGCTCGCACACCACCCCATTGAGATCGCCGGCCCGGGGGGTATATTCCCGGGCGTTTCCCGAAAACCCGGTGCCGGAAATGGTCAGGGCCGGGGTGAGCCTATGATAGTCCAGCCGGATCTGCCCGTTCCTGCTTTCCGGCTTTATGCCCACGGCATAGAGCACCCGGGCTTCAAAGGACAGGGGGCTTGCGGTAAGTATTTTAAGTTCGGCAATGTTCACAGGGCATTTTCTCCTGATCCCGGAATAACATAGCTGCTTTCGGAATAACATAGCTGTTTCCGGATTAAGTCCTGTTATTTTACTCTGCTTTTCCGGTATTCGGTTGTTCTTTGTCTGCAGCAAAGAATGCCCGGCAGCCGCTCCCGGAGGGGCAGGCGGCATGAATTTTGCTTTTGCAAATAAAAGGATCCCCGGAGTGACAATATTCCCGCTTCTCCGGCTTTTGTAGCCCGAAAGGGGATTCCTTGGTAGAATAGGCGCCTGTTAAACCAGATTCTTTGTTTTTGCGGCATATTACGCGGCAATCAGGAAAAACGAGCAAGAGAAACACAAGTTAGAGAACACGAGATGAAAACTTTAATATACTCAATATTACTGGCATCTTTGACGCTTTCTCTCACAGCATGCGGCGAAGATGATCCTCCGGCAAAGCCCGAAATCAAAAAGGAAGCTCTTCCCGAGGGGCGGGTGATTACCCCTAACAATCGCTGCGGGCAGGGCTTCAGCTGGTGCGAAAAGCAGCAGAAATGCCTGAAGCCGCTGACTCTTCTCAAGGGCCGGGATCTCCACGACCTGAAGAAGATTTTTGATGAGGAATGCAATCCCTGAGATGAAGGGGATGTTTTTGTCATGAATGCCATGAAGCCGGACGGAACGTGTCCGGCCGCTGCCGTTACCAGATCCCCCGGGGCTGCCTCAGGGGATCAGTCCTTTGATGACCGGGCGCAGGAGTTCCGGGATCGCATCTACGGCTCTGACAAGGGGACTATTCGGCTGGAGGCATTGAGACAGGATTTTCAGGAAATTCTGACGGCCTTCCCGGAAGGAGATTCCCTGAGGGTTCTGGATGCCGGAGGCGGCTTTGCTCCCTTTTCCCGGGAACTCGCCCTCCTGGGGCATCAGGTCATGGTTACCGATATTTCCGCGGAAATGCTGGAGATCGGAAGGCGCGAAACGGGAGAACTCAGCTTTCCTGGTGCGGGCGGCATTTCCTTTATTCCGGGAGCTCTTCAGGATCTTCCCGGCATCTTTCCGGGCCGGCAGTTTGACATTGTGATGTGCCATGCCGTGCTGGAGTGGCTGGAGGATCCCTTTTCCGCGCTCCCCGTCCTCGCCGGTCTCGTCCGGGAGGGCGGCTTTCTCTCCCTGATGGTCTACAGCCGTCCGGCGCTTCTTTTTAAAAGCCTTATTGTGGGGAACTACCGTTATCTGGAAAACGGCATGCGGCCCCTGCGCCGCAAGAGCAAAATGAGACTGACGCCCCCGCATCCTCAGGATCCCCGGGAAATCCGGGAGGCTCTTAAGCCTCTGGGCTTTCCCGCAACCGTCCTGAGCGGCATCCGGGTTTTTCATGACTACATGGCCCGTTATCATCTTGCGGAGATCCCTGCGGAGGAAATCCTGTCCTGGGAGCTTAAAATGCGCCGTAATCCCGATTTCGCCCATCTGGGGCGGTATGCTCATATTTTCGGGAAGAAGGTTTAGCAGAGATGGAGGCTTAACAGAAAGAGCTTAACGGAGAGCCGACAGGGTGGGGAAGACTTAAGTGGATAAGATGCAGCCCGAGCTCCCGGATCGCAAACGCCCCCGGGGAGAGGCGTTTCTCGTCATACGGGACTCCGGGCGCCAGGCTTCAGGGCCCGGGATTTCAGAGCTTTCGGATCCTGCTCAAAGGAGTCTTCTTTCCAGAGCTTTCAGCTCGGCAATCTTATTGGTGACAGTGGTTTTGGGACCCATGTTTACAGTGCTCATCACCTGTTCAAAATCATCCAGCTTCCCTTTTTCCGAGCATTTCTCAAATAAGTCCACCGTCATTCTGACATACTTGATAAGCTTGTCATTGAGCTCCCTTATCATATCATCCCGGAAATCGTACGCCGGAGGTTTGACGCCGCCGTGGTATTTCTGCGCCATCTTGTCTATCTTTTCGTTCGGCTTGCCCGGATCGTAATCCCCTTTTCTGAGGTATAACGTGAACTTGTCCTCTGAATCACTCGGAAAGCCGGCAGTCCCCTGGAAAATACTTTTAAAGTGATAAGGATTTTCAACCGCCGCAAGATCGCCGTCATCCCCTTGCCGATAGACAAAAAGACAGTCCTGATCCTTCGGATCTATTCCTTCGCAATTGTCATTTTTCATAATGATGGTTTCGTTTTTTTCGGCGCTGTTTTTCAGGGCTTTCAGGCAATTATCAACGAGCTTCAGGTTTTCTGACATTCGGAGGTTATTCTCATAAGAAGCCTTAATGTTTTCCAGCTTGTCCGCATATTTGTCGTAATCAATCTTTTCCGGAGCCTTGCTGACCATGGTGTAGGCCTTGTTCAGAATCTGCCGCACCCGTCTTGCGGTAAGGGGCTTTCCGGATGCCACGTTTCCCTGGTTATCAAGCTTGAAATCCCCGGTCTTCAGCACGTCCTTCCCCAGCTTTTCCTCCAGCTTATTCAGAAAATCGCGGCTGAAGGTAACCCGGCCCTGCTCATTATGAACGCCTTCCATGTTAAAGGCCTTGCCCAGGGCTGTTAAAAGCTGCGCGCGGGCAGCGTTGTTTTCCGCCTTCTGCGCCGGGGTGCGGTTCCAAAAGCTGAAGAGCTTGTAACGCCCCTTGGCGGTAACGGAAATGCTGCCGTCGCCGCTTTTCCCGGCAGAAGCATTGATGATGGTATTCTCGTCAAATCCGGACTTAAAGGGGTCAAAGGACTTTAATGCAGAAAGATTGTCGGTCATACTGTTCTCCAAGGTCGGTTTTCTTTAGCTGCTTGCAATCTGTTACTGAGAGCGGCAGCCGCATTATAGGCAAAAAATCCCGGGCGGCACTGCCCCTCCCCTGAAAACGTTTTACCAGCCAGCAAAGATATGAATGACATCACGTTTCTGACAAAAAATCCCCGGCTCCCGGAAGGTCTGCTCCTGAACTCCATGAGGTTTCAGGATTATCCGTGGATCGTGTCCGGATCAAATTTTTGCAATTTTCCGCAATAATCGGCAAAAGTGTAACAATCCGCCGGTTTTTTCGTTTTAATATTAACTGAGAAGGGGAATTTGTTTTTTTGCTGAACCGCCCCGGGATCGAATGAATCTTTGCCGCTCCGGTGCCGTTGCGCGGGGGCACTGTAAAAAAGGAATGCAAAATGACTGGTGTTAACATTAATAACAATCTGAACATTGATAACAACGACATCATAGACCATAACCGGGGCGTTAATGCCGAAAACCGCGCTGACAACCGGCCTCAGGGCAATGTTGCCGTTCGTCCGGAAGGCGGTAATCAGAACCTGGAGATTCAGGCCCGGAATAACGAGGTCATAAATACCGCTGACAGGTATCCCCAAGCTTCTCCTTCAATGGCGCAGAAGTTTTCTGGCATTGAGTCTCGGGTCAAAGACGCTGCCGATGGCAGAGAGCATATGACGCTGGGGGATCTTATGAAGCTCCTTCAGGATCACTCGGAAACTAAGA
>NZ_JBGVBR010000042.1:0-15219 GCF_045225735.1 Succinimonas sp.
ATTGAGACTGCAGTTGGGGGTGCGTTTCTTCTCTTCCTCGCTCATCATGGTGAGAAAGCCCAGATGATAAAGAACGGTGGCTCCTTCATGGTAGTTCAGAGTTTCGTGTTCCGCTGTCAGCTTCACGGCCATGCCTATATTTGATGCCACGGGGTTTTTGCCGTCAAGATCCTCGATAAGCACTTTGCGATCCTGTTCGTTCATCAGCATGAAATACCCGCGCAGCTTGTCGTAATCGATGTTGGCATCAGCAAATATTTTAAATGCCGGGATTTCCTGATATTCAGCGCCAATAAGTTCTCCGATAAAATTTAAGCACATGGTGGCGTTGTAAACGCTTTTTTTAGCATATTTTGCAAATCTGTAGCCGTCATATCTTTTTTTCATTTCCTCCCTTAACACTTCCGGGGAGAACGGGCATTTCTCAAAATCCACGGTTTGCTTTAGCAGATCCATTACTTCGTCATCGGTGAAACCTGCCATCTCGTTAAACTGCGGATCAGAGGTTAAGTTTTCGGAGACAAAACCGGAAATTGACGTATCCATGGTTATTGGCAGCACTCCTGTCACGTAAATTCTGTCGATAAGCCGAGCCTGATTGCATGACCTCAGAACCTGATAAAAGGCTGAGATCTGTCCTCCTTTTCTGGCCATATCCTGAAACATGGCAGGATCTTTGCTTAAGATATCGTTTGTAAAGTTATCATATTCGTCTATGATAACCATCAGTTTTGCGGAAGATAGCGGTCTGAGACTGTTAATAAAACGATTTGTCAATATGGCAACATTGGGAAAAGCGTTTTTATCGCTGTAATACTCAATTACAGCATTGCTCAAATCATTCGGGTTGTTGTCAGAAACTTTTTGTCTTATTTTCGGACGTATGAATGCCGGGTATCTTTGAAGGAAATCTGTGATACCATCAATCACCTTGTCGCGAAAGCCTTCCAGAATGTCATCGGCGCTGCCATCGGAACCGATCCCTGAGAAATCGAATTGAAGCACGTAATAGGAGTTCTTCCGGGGCGTGGGATGAGAGGCTATATATCTGCCCTTAAACAGCCGGTCAGCATCTTCCCTCAGGGCGATATCGTAGTAATACCGAAGGAATTCGGTAAACATGGTTTTGCCGAACCGCCGGGGCCTTAAAAACATGGATACAGTAGTGCCGCTCTCCTCATAAATTTTCAGAAAACGGGTTTTGTCTACGAAAGCATAGTTATTCTCAATAATTTTCTTAAAGTCTGTCATTGCTGCCGGAATAAGTTTTGGCATTGTCATATACCTCGCTGTTCTGAGTGAACTTTTTCAAAATCACAGCCCGTTTTTAATGATATATTGTTAGAACCGGCCTTTCTCAGCAAGAAAAAGGGAGCGGGAAAGGGAATGCCGGGAGCGCCGGGTTCCCTTGCCTAATCCATAAACCTGAGGTTTTAACAAAACGTATCAGGTCTTAAATCCCATTTTAAGGCTTAGGGAATTCTTGACAAGAGCTCTGGCGAATCCGTACCATATCGGACACAAAAATCGGGGCATGCCGAAGATGATTGCCATGGAAATCGAGATTGCAATAACGAATTTCCAGACAATCAGCGCAATTCCGGCAGCGCCGCTTTGGACACCATTTACACAAAGATTGCCGCATCACGGCATAAACTGACGGTCGCTGACTTTTTGGGGTGAACTGCGATGAGAATTTCAAAATTATCTTTGGCGCTGACAGCAGCTATGGCGCTGACAGGCTGCGGCGGTGGCGGCGGCTCTTCATCTCATGATTCTGATGAAAACGCAGATCCCACCGGAAGCTCAAATGTTATCCAGGAATTCCGGTTTAACGCCTTTTCATCGCAGACCGCAGCGGATATTGTTACGGGCGGCAATTTTAATAACAGTTCTGAAACCTTGGTGTGTCTGGATCTCAATAATGATTCTTCCTGCCGTGATGAGCAATATTCTGTATCCGGAACAGGATTGAATTTCTCAGATAAGCTTGAGTGGCCCCAGGATCTGAATACAGATAACGTTAATATAATTGCCGTTAATGATAATTTTACTTACAGCATTCCCGCAGGCGCGGGGCTGAGCGCTGCTTTGCAGGAAAGCAGCGCAGCGCCGGACTCTGCTCAGAAGCGAAATACAATCTACATCAATCCGGTATCAGGCATTCTCCATGCAAAAAATATTTCATACGAGGATCTTTTGCAGGGCTGCGCCGGGGATAAGTATTCCGCAAGTGACTTTTCCGCGCAGAAACCGTTTGATACGCTCGATCAGGAAATTCTGACGCTGGGGGATACTCTTGTTTCTGTTAACAGAGATGCCCTCCGTAATAACCTTTCCGATGATGAAATTAAGAACAGCGTTTCCGGAGCTCTCCAGGCAATTATCGCTGCCTTTCATGATGCCGCCGCTTCCGTTGCTCAGGTTCTTCTTAATGTGGCGCAGTACAGCGATTACAGCCATCTCAATAAGGAAGATCCGGAGCCTGCCCGCGCAAATAACGCTCCGGCTGCGGAATTTGCCTTTGAAACCGGTAATTACGGCGCGGTTTCTTTTGTAAACAGCTCGTTTGATCCGGACGGAGATGATCTTATCTATAAATGGAAATTCGGCGATGGCTCGGAAAGCGCTGAGAAGAGCCCGGATCACAGATACCGGAGCAACGGGCTTTACCATGCCTTCTTAGTGGTAACCGACAGCTCCGGTGCCTCAAGCTACATAGTTCAGGAAATATCTGTTAACGATATTGACTATAACAATCCGGAACAATGGTACACCATGGGCGATATCAGCGACAAGGAAAGGTCATGCTTTATTCCCCATGATGCCGAAAAATTTAAGTTCCTGGCCATGTGCAACAAGCTTGCCGTAAAGTCTGACATTCTTCCTAAGGACAGCAGCGGTTCAAATTATGAAATCCGAAGCTGCGGCGGAGATGTTACCGTTAACGGCGAGCCCATGACCTATCCGGATCTTCCCGCCGGATGCCAGCATAAATTTTTGCACGCCGAAATTGGTTCGGTGGCCGAGGATTATCTTCCTCCGGAAGTGCGATTTGAGTTTCCGGTAACGATAACTCAGAAAATGGGAGACGGGGAGCCTGACAGAACGGAATCCGCATCTGAAAGCATCCTCTATAAAGACTCCACCTTTCACAAGCATTACGACGGCATCCTGCATAACTGTCTGATTGCCTTTTCTGAAGACAGCGAAACCGGCGCGGTTACTCCGAAGTGGGCTCCGTTATTTGATTGCGGAGTTGACGGCATCATAGGGAAAGAGCTGGTTTATGCCGCGCATAGCACCAGGGTGGCCTTTAAATATTATGATGAAGCCCGCAGGTTAAACAGGTTTGCTCTTTCAGAAGTTAAACTGTACCCCGATTTTTACCCGCCTGAAAGCAAGCGTTATGGCTACAACGGTTTTGGCAAGGATCTTCTGTATTTCAAGGATCACCTGAAGGTAACCCTGGTGATTGCGGACGGCATAACCTTTAAGGGAAGCGAAGCTAGGGGCAGGTTTTATTTCGGTGATGATCCCTCTGCGGCAAAAGAATTCAAAAACGGACAAATCATTGATATCGGGGAGTTCATTGAGGTTCCTGATGATAAAGAGTACATTGATACGAAGCTGACTCTCATTTATAACTCCGCCTCTGTCGATTATATTGTCAGGAAGATGAGGAAATAGCGCCGGGAAATAGCGGCACCCTTTCTCATTTGGTTGCCGCAGTCTGCAATGACAATAAACGGCAAAACCTGCAAAACCGGCAAAAGGCGCTCTCTTTTCATAACCGGAACCAACATCTCCCGGAGGTTCCGGCCTCGGAGGATTAACCTGCGGGAGGACTCTTCCCGGGAGCCGCCTTTTCAGGCTCGCGTTCCCAGCTTACTGTAAGCCAGATCTCATTGCATCTTTCCAGCCACGGCTGTCTTTCATCAAATTCAATCTCAGCGCTGAAATGCGGATCCGCAAGCTCCTCCGGAGAAGCAAAGGTTCTTGACCAGCAGTACCAGTCATCAACCCAGAACACAAACTTTGCCGTGGGATGCTGAAGCCAGAGATCCTTAACGGTGGTCTTCATGATTGCCTCCTTGTGAACTTAAAAGCCCTGGCGGATTTCCTGACGGCTGTTCAGCCTGTCCTGCCTTACCGCAATATTCTGTCCTGATTCTATCTCAAAGTATAGTTTTTGTCAATTGATAATATTTTTATTATACTTGTTTTAGCGCTGCCTGTTCTCGCCCTGGCTGTTTCTGCCCCTCCAATTTCATCCCATTCATCTTCCGTGACGAAAAAAGCCGGAAAATCCCGGCTTCTTCAAATCTGAACTGTGATCTTCAGGAACGGCCCGTTATCAGTCAAAAACTCCGGCCGACATGTAGTGCTCGCCGGTATCAGGCAGAATCACCACAATGTTCTTTCCGGCATATTCCGGACGCCGAGCGAGATCCAGAGCCGCCTGGATACTGCCCCCGGCGGAGATCCCGGCCAGAATGCCCTCCCGGGTGTTCAGTTCCCGGGCTGCAGCAATGGCGGCATCCCCCTTTACGGTCACCACCTCATCCACCAGCTCCGCATGATAGCAGCCGGGAATGAAGTTAGCTCCGATGCCCTGGATCTTGTGGGGGCCGGCATGTCCCTCCGTGATCAGGGGAGACTCGGCAGGCTCCACGCCGATAACCTTAATGGTGTCCTTCAGGGCTTTAAGTCCTTTGGCAAGTCCCGAAACCGTGCCGCCGGTGCCGATGCCGGCCACCACGGCATCCACTTCTCCGTTAAGATCCTGCCAGATCTCGAGAGCGGTGGTCTTTTCATGAGCCAGAGGATTTGCGGGATTGTCAAACTGACCGCAGATAAGGCTCCCCGGGATCTCGCGGTTAAGCTCCTCAGCTTTAGCCACAGCTCCCTTCATGCCTTCCTTTGCCGGAGTGAGCACAAGCTCGGCTCCCCGGGCCTTAAGAAGGAGACGCCGCTCCAGGCTCATGCTTTCCGGCATGGTAAGAATAAGCCGGATCCCGTAAAAACCGCACACCAGAGCGAGACCGATGCCGGTATTCCCGGAGGTGGGCTCGATAAGAGTGCCGCCCGGAGCCAGAACACCCCGCTCCATGGCGTCCCTGACCATGCTGAGAGCTGCCCGGTCCTTAATGGATCCCGCAGGATTGAACATCTCCAGCTTGGCGTAAAGATGCGCCGGACACCCCTGCTCCCGTTCCAGCCGTTCCAGTCTGACCAGAGGGGTGTTTCCGATAAGATCAATAACCGAATTATAAAGCGCCATAGTTTTCTTCCTTCAGCTTAAGACGGAAATATCCGGAACCCGGCCCGGGATCCGGCCGCCCCGCGTAATGCCTGTCTCCCGGCGCGGCGGCCGGGAGACACGAGGCTAGATAGCATACTCGATATTATACTTCTCGCGCAGATTAAACACTTCAAGGATTTTTTCCTTCATGCGGAAGAAATCCTGGGAGGCGCGATCCCGTCCCGGCCCCAGCTCCACGGGGAGAATCCGGCTGATTTTGCCGGGGTTGGGGGTCATCACCACCACCCGATCCGCAAGGTACACCGCCTCTTCAATATCGTGGGTTACAAAAATGACGGTCTTATTCTGACTCCGCTGAAGCTCCCGGATATCATCCTGAAGCTTCATGCGGGTGAGAGCGTCCAGAGCTCCCAGAGGTTCATCCATAAAAATGATCTCCGGCTCGGCGCAAAGAGCCCGGGCAATGGCCACCCGCTGCTGCATGCCTCCGGAAAGCTGATGGGGAGCCCGGTCGGCAAAATCCCTGAGTCCCACCAGGTCCAGATACCGCTGCGCCCGGGCCCGTCTCTCGGCTGCCGGGATGTCCCGGCGGGATTCCAGAGCCAGCTCCACATTCCGGAGCACATTCCGCCAGGGCAGAAGTCCGTAGTTCTGAAAAATCGTCACATTCCGGCGGGAGGGCTTTACCACCTTAACGCCGTCTATCAGGATCTCTCCCCTGGTGGGGGGATCAAACCCCGCAATGGCATTCAGGAGAGTGCTCTTGCCGCAGCCGGAGGGCCCCAGAAGGCAGATAAACTCGCCCTTGGCGATTTCGAGATTCACCTCGCTTAAGGCAGTGAACTCCCGGCCCTTGTCAAGGTAGGTCTTACTGACATTGCTGATTTTAATGTACATAGTCTGCTCTCTCCTTGTCAGGCCAGGCCCCATCTCTTCAGGAAACGCTTCTCAATAAGCGCGATTCCGGCATTAAGCAGGAATCCGATAAGGCCTATTACCGCAATGTCCGCAGCCAGAATATCGTTCCGGAGATTGTTCCGGGCATCGATAATAAGATAGCCCAGCCCTGACTGGGCTCCCACCATCTCGCCGCACACCAGAAACACCCAGGCCGTGCCCAGGGCCAGATGCACCCCGGAAACAATCTGACTGAAGGCGGCCGGAAAAATTATCTTCCAGAAGATTTCAATGCGGCCCACCCCGAAATTGTCCGCCACCTTGAGATAGATCTCCGGAACGCTGCGAACTCCGGCCACGGTGGACAGAAATACCGGAAAAAATGCCGCAATGAAGATAATCACAATGGCCGGAATGTCCCCGATGCCAAAGGCCAGCACAATAAACGGCATCCAGGCAATGGGGGATATGGGCCGGAGGAGCTGCACCACCGGATTTGCCAGCCGCCAGAGCGGGGTAAACCAGCCGAACACCAGACCCAGAATCACCGCCGCGGCCACGGCGGTAAGGAACCCCGCAAAAAAGCGGTACATGCTGAATATGATATGCTCCGTGAGGGAACCGTCGCAGATGATTTCCCACAGCCCCGCGAGAGCACCCGCCGGAGTGGGAAAGAGAGCCTCGCTGACGCCGCTTAAGGCGGCAGCGCCCCACCACAGCGCAATCAAAAGAGCAAAGGAGGCCGCAATATATCCCAGGGACACCGTTCCTTTAAGGAGCCGGGATCCGGCTTTGGAGCCCCCTCCTGAGGCGCCATTTCCTGACGCTATTTCTGATACGTTACCGGACATTCTGCACTATATCCTCATAAGGAACCGGAGCTTGGGAAAGACCGTAATTCTTAACCTTGGCGGCCAGACTGTCATACTGTTCCTTCCCGATATCCAGGTTATCAAAATGAATCCATTTAAGAGAGAGCTCCAAAGCGTCCTTAGGCGCCTTCAGGAATTCCCCGGCAAGAGAAATGGCGTGCTCATGATCCTGCTCCAGACGGAGTCCGGCCTTCCTGACCCGGGAGAGCAGCACGGCAGCCAGATCCGGATGCTCCCGGAGGAACCGGCCGCTCAGAGCCAAAGCGCAGCAGATGGAATCAGGCCAGAGATCCTGGGAGTTATAAAGCACGTGCCCGATTTTCAGGGTCACCGCCCGGGCTCCGAAGGGCTCGGCCACGCAGTAGCCGGCGATGCGTCCCGCTGCCAGAGCGGAAGGCATTTCCGGAGGCGGGAGCTCGATAATGTTTATCTCGCTGATATCAACTCCCTCCTTCGCCAGGGCTTCGTTAAGAAGAATGTAATGAGAGGACTGCCTATGAGGAATGGCAAAGGTTTTGCCCCGGAGATCCTGCATGCTCTTTATGCCGTCAGCGGCCACAATAACGTTGCCGTCCCGGTGCGCCAGGGAGGAAAGATACACGTCCATGCCCTGCTCCCGGGCCTTCATCACCAGCTCCGCCAGCGCAAAGGCGCCATCCACCCGGCCGGCATTGATGGCGTCAATGAGCTCGGTCCAGGAGCCGAAGCGGATAAGCTCGATTCTGACATTCTCATTCTGCATTTCCGCGCTGGCAGCCTCAAAGGCCGGAAGGGCATGAGTAATGGGAAGATAGGCCACCTTAATGACCTTTTGCTCCGCTTTTTCTGCCGGGGCGGCGGTGTTTGCCGGGGCTGCGGCCGGCGTTCCGGCTGCTTCCGAAGTTTTTTCGCCGCCGCAGGCGCTCAGAAGAAACGCCAGAGAGACCGTAATAATTCCTGCTTTTAATGCTTTCATGTAAAAATCCTTTAAGTTAAAGACCGGGATCCTCCGAAGCCTTATCATCTCAGGGATATTAAGCTTCAGAATGCCGTTCCCGGCCGGCAAATTACTGCAAAATCACCCGTTTTCCGCAACTGTTTCCGCAGGACTCGGCTCTCCCGAAAGAACCGCCTCCGGGACGGGCCAGCCCAGAGCGCGGCGCTTTGCAATCATGTCCTGCACGATCCGGAGCCCCAGCTTTTTGGGATCCGTGTCCACATGCATGACTGATTTCAGGGTTTCCCGGGTGCCCTCCTTCAGAAACTCAATGACATTCCGGGAGCCGTAGATGGGAGCCTCCACGCAGTGATACGAGTTAACGCCCATGAGACGGAAGGCCAGAGCCGCATTAATGCCCTTCTCGTTGCTCCATTCCGGAGAAGCGAAGCCGTAGGGCATTTCATGAATACATCGGCCGGCGGCTCCGGCAATGCCCCCCAGAATGCCGGAGGATCTGGTGTTATCGATGCACTCTCCCACATGCCATACCGGAGGGAGATCCGGCTCCAGAAACTCCCGGAGCCTCGGGCCGGCCTTGGCAATGCCGCTTTTGGCGCAGTACCCCAGCTTCATCAGGGGGAAGGAGGCGCAGCCGTTGGAAAGAATGAGCACATTATTGGCCAGAAGCACGTCTGCCACGTCAATGATGCATCTCTCATACACCACTCTCGGGTTGTTGCACCCCACCATGTTTACGATACCCAGGATGCGGCCGTCCTTAAGGGCCTCCAGCACGGGGCCGAAGCTTCCGAAGCGGCGGCAGACATACTCCACGGAAAACCCGATTTCCGCCTCCACCTCGTAAGGGGGAATGTAAACCGGGATCCCCCGGCGCGATTCAAAGCTTTCGATAGCCCGGCGCACAATGCGCTCCGCCAGCTCCTTTGCCTCGGCAATGTTGGAATGCCGGTGATCAAACTCAAACCGTTCGGCCCCGGGCAGCCGGGCGCTTTCGGAGGTAGTAACCACCGCCGTCCGGAAGCAGCGGGCCACATCCATAATGGCCGGATAAACATCCTGTACATCCGCCACCCAGAGATCCAGAGCTCCGGTGCCCAGCACCAGCTCCGCGGATACCGCATTGGACAAAGGGATCACCCCGGCATAACGGTACATGGCCGCAAGACCGGAACAGCAGATCCCGTAGAAACGAATTCCCAGGGCCCCCTTCTCCCGGGCCAGCTGCTGCATGGCCTCAGTCTGGCCGCATTTCACGATTTCGCTCACCAGAAGCGGGAGATGCCCGTGCACCGCAATGTTCACATAGCCCTTCTTAAGAGCTCCCAGATTCACCATGGAGGTAACCCGGTCTCCCACGCCGAACAGGCAGTCGGTGGCAATATTGGCGCCCACCACTCCTGAAAAGCAGAAGGCCAGACCGCAGCGCAGAAACTGCTGCATCACGGAACGCCAGTCCCCGTCAATGCCGCAGCCGGATTTATGATAGGCCTCGAATACCTCGTGGTAGGCACTGATGGGAATAATGTCCAGCTGTTCCCAGACCTTCCTTCTCTCCTCCGGAGCCAGGGCGGCAATGGTGCGGTATTCCTGATCCGGAAGGGTGCGGGAAAGATCCTCCAGAAGGGCATCGGCAAGATCCGAGGCGACCTCCTCCGTAGTGCGGTTTTCCACCGGGATTCCGAAGGCAGCGGCCACGCTCCTGACCTTGTTTGCTCCGATAACCGGGAGATCCAGCTTTCCTTCCGCCGCCCATTTCAGGTTCAGAATCACCTCCCGGGCGTGCATGCCGTGCTGAGCCGCTCCGGCCGCTCCCGAACGCAGCAGGTTCCGGGCCACGATAAGGTCGGCATCAGCGCCGCAGACGCCCCGGGAAGCCTTGGGGGTAATGCGGCAGGGGCCC
The DNA here is from genome assembly GCF_045225735.1 of Succinimonas sp. Taxonomy (NCBI): domain Bacteria; kingdom Pseudomonadati; phylum Pseudomonadota; class Gammaproteobacteria; order Aeromonadales; family Succinivibrionaceae; genus Succinimonas; species Succinimonas sp. The sequence continues at coordinate 9,876 of NZ_JBGVBR010000042.1, forward strand.
ATGTTGCAGACCTTGCAGCATACTCCGGAGAGCCCGTAGGCGCACTGGGGCTTCTGCTTGTCAAAACGGTCAAAGCAGGTGTCAAAGCCGATCTGCTCTGCTCTTAATATCATGTCCCGCACCGCCGGATCCGGGGTGTTGTCAATAACGTCCTGCTTGGAGGGGAAGGTCTTCCGGTACTCGGTAATCGCCTTGCTGTAGTCCTTGATAAAGTCCTGATCGGACTTTTCGGGATCATCCTCATGACCGGCCTTCAGGATCACCGTCGGGATGCCATGCTCGTCAAAGCCGATAATGTTCCGGTGCGTATGAAAATGCTCCAGGCCATGGGGATGCCCGTGAGAGTGACCATGGGAATGCGGATGGGAATGATCATGATGGTGTTCATGAGCATGGTCATGATCTGATCCTTCAGCAGTCATAAGGCCGGCCCGGGGAGCGGCCCGGACTTCGCTGATCTTCCTGATGTTAAGCGCGCTGCCCGGGGCGGCGGTATTTTCTCCTGTGCTCATATTTATTGTCCTCTCTCCGGCTCTGCGCCTTTTGTCATGATTTCTTTAAAACTGTTTCTGATAACCCTTTTAATTGATACTGCCTGCCCCGGACTTACTTAAGGGCCCCCGCCGGAGTTCCGGCGGGTCTCAGCCGGAAAAACAAATTCATGCCGCCCCAGACGGCCAGAGCCAGCAGAAGCACTGCTCCGGAAAGCTTCAGGTCATCGAGAACCTGATCCGGCGTCATTCCGAGAGCCTCCAGGCCCTCCTCCCTCAAGGAAAACACCAAATCCACTGACCACATCAGCATGCTGCCGTAGAACATATAGCAAAGAGCAGAAAAGCGGTACTGCCGCTTCCTGTCAGCCATAAACAGAATGGTGGCCGTTAAACCGCATACCAGCATTGCAACTACCAGAATCATCTATCTTTCCTTCTTAAACCGTCTCTTAACTGCTTTCTTTAACCTGTTTGAGCCCGTAAACCTCATAAGCCCCTTTATCTTGAAAATTCCAGCCCGCGTCCAGCGGCAAAACGGGAACCCGCCGCCTTGATAAGCTCGTAGGCCGCATAAGACAGAGTAACCAGAAGAGCCATGGAAACCCCTGCCGTGCTCATTTCCTCCAGCATCACCGCAGTATCCTCGGGGCTTTGCATGGCCGTGATAAAGGGGGGAGCAAACATGATTTCACCGTGCCAGATATGCTCCAGAGCCAGAAGGAGAGAGCCGCCGTAAAGAAGGTGGGAAAGCCGGGTTAAATGATGGGCGAGCTTCGGAGAAAAACTCCTCTTCTCATCATGCTTGTCATGCTCATCATGGTGACCTCTCTTCAGGATGAGAGAAACCGCTGACAGCGCTATGGCCTCAGCGCCGGGAACAAAAAAGCAGCACATGGAATAAGTCCTCGCAAATAAAGATCCCGAAAGGATAAGGATTCCGGGAGAAAAAGCATGATCGGCAGGCGCCGGAATATTCCGGAACGGCGATTTAATTACCTACCTAGTTGCATGGCGGGTAATATAACCAAAAAATGAGATCTTTACAACAAAATTCTGCCGCCTCCGGCAAAAACACCCTTTTTGGGGTTCAGAAGCTGCCGGAAGGGACTTAATGACCTGACAAACGGAGTTTCGCAGCAGAAAAACAGCAAAAAAAACGCTTCCGGCGGATCTGACAGGGGTTTTCAGAAGGGATTCTGTTCAGATCTGCGCAGAAAAGCGGCGAAACCGGAGCAAAAAATCCCCGGCGGCGCCAAATATCGGAAGTATTTTGTACATTTATCCGGTTTTGCAAATTATCTTTTTACGCCGGGACGAAATTTCACATAAAATGTGAAAAGGGTTCCGCGGAAAAAAGAGCTGACAAAAGAGATGACAGGAACCGGACGCCTCAAGGAAGACCGGCCTCCGGGCCGTTTCAGCTGAGCTCTGCCCTGCTAAATCAAGGATCTACACTGAATCTATACTAAGATGAGCGACAACGTACTTTTTTACAGCCAGGAGCAATTGATTCCGGATCCGGCCAGAGCCGCCCGGCTGCTTCTGACTGATTCCATCACCAGAATTGTCATAGTCAGGGACAACGCGGAGCTCCGGGGGCTGATACCGGAGGAAGCGCGTTTTCTGCCCGAGGTGGTCATCGGGGAAGATGTGACCTCCTGCCATGCCTTTCTGGGACTTAAGAACCTGTGTGAAATCTCGTCATTAAACAATAAATCCCATGCGGCGGAGCTGGATCTTCACTATCTCTTCCGGGGCTGCGAAAAGCTGACCCGGATCCCCCATTTCTTTACCGGAAACGTCACCAGCATGAGAGGCATGTTCGCTAACTGCCGCTCTCTCGAGACCATTCCGGAGCTTAATACCGAAAAGGTCACCGATTTCCGGATCATGTTCGAGCACTGCTCCTCTCTGGTCTATCTCCCGGCCCTCAGGGCGCAGCCCGGGGCTGAGGTTTACGGCATGTTCTCCGGCTGCCACCGGCTGGAGAAGTCCCGCCTCGCCGAGGCCAATCCCCGGGAATACCTGGACTTCCTCCTGAGCTCCCAGCGCAATCCCCACAGCATCAAGGACCGGCAGAATCTGGACGCCATCGACCGGGTGTTCTCCAGGCTTTACAGCAATTATGAAGAGAACAGCGAGCCCCGGCAGCCGGAGAGCGCCCCAGCTGAAGATCTCCCGGTAAACAGCCAGAACTCCGCCGTCCCCAAAAACACTGACAGCAAGATCAAGGATCTGGCGGAAAACGTCAGCATCCTCCGCCGGAAAATGGATCTCCATCTGCAGGAAAAGGTGGAATCGGTCGACAAGAGAACTTCCCAGATTGAACAGGACATCCGGCGGCTGGAGGATAAGATTGACGGCCTTCAGGATCTCATGACAAAGCTTTTGAAGCAGCTTTCTGACCGGGGGCAGTGATCCCGGCAGCGGATAACAGCGGCCGGAGGAGCAGTCTGACCGGCCGCGGGGGATGCGGTTTCCCCCGGGGACATGGCAGACGCCAGACCAAAACCGCACCTAAAACGAAAAAAACAAACCAAACAAAGCATAGCCAAACGATATTTATGAAAATAAGCCTGAATGATATTCTCTTCGCCCTGTCATTTGCTCTGGATGCCGTGGAGCACGAGCTTCTGGGAGTAACCACCAATCACGGCAAAAGAGTGGCCCTGCTGGCAGCGGCAGTGGGAAGCCGCATGGGACTTTCCGGAGAAGCTCTTACCGACCTGGCCTGCTGCGCCGTTCTTCATGACAGCGCCCTCACCGAGTATATTCAGGCCCGGGATCTGGCCGCCCGGAATCCCAATGCCACAGAGCCGGAACGGGATCGGGAGCACTGCGCCCTCGGGGAACACAACATCACCATGATCCCCTGCCGCGGCAATGTGGAAAACGTGATCCTCTACCATCATGAAAACGCCGACGGCTCCGGCCCCTTTGGCAAAACCTGGGACGAAATTCCCCTCATGGCTCGGCTGGTGCGGCTCGCAGACCTGGTGGACGCCCGCTTCAATCTGGATCAGGCGGACAGCGACAAGTTCGACCTGGTGCAAAAATTCCTGAAAGACCAGTCCGGCATTATCTTCTCCCCGGAAATTGCGGAAATCGCCCGGGAAGCTTTAACTCTGGATTTCCTGAAGACCTTCAACTCCGGCAATCTGGATCAGATGCTCTCTAAAACGGTACCCGCCCGGGCCGAAGAGCTTTCTCTGGACGAGGTCAGAAAAATCGCCCTCCTCTTTGCGCAGATCACCGACTACAAATCCCCCTTCACCAGCTCTCATTCCCTGGGTGTGGCCCGGAAATCGGAGATCATGGCCCGGCATTACGGCTGGGACGAAGAAAAGACCACCCGCTTCTTTTTTGCCAGCGCCCTCCATGACATCGGGAAGCTGGTAATCAGCAATGACATTCTGGAAAAGAATACCCGGCTCACCAATGAAGAATTCGCCATGATACAGAATCATGCCTTCTACACCTATGTGATCCTCAGAAAAATCAACGGCATGAGCGATGTCACCGCCTGGGCCTCCCACCATCATGAAAAGCTGGACGGCTCCGGCTACCCCTTCGGCATCAAGGGGGATCAGCTTTCCCGGGAGGAACGGCTGGTTACCTGTCTCGACATTTACCAGGCTCTCCGGGAGGATCGGCCCTACAAGCAGGGCTACAGTCACAGCAAGTCCATCGGCATTATGAAGGGGATGGCCGCCGAGGGGCATATTGACGGCAAACTGGTGGATGACATGAACGAGGTCTTTAAGGTGCGGGAGGAGCATCAGGAACAGAGCGGCAGCGCCGGCCTGAACTCCGAGGATCGCCTCAACGAAGACCGGGAAACCATTAAAAGTCCTTTCCGGGCGAATAATTCCGGAGCCTCATAAGGTTTCGGGAGAAAGGCCGGAGCGGAAGGAGCAGGATTTTCGGGCGCAGTTTTTTCGGCCCCGGTTTTAGTCAGTATATTTGCGTCAGCCGGTGTTCGTCAGGTTCAGGGAAAGCCGGAGCGCTTCTTTGCTTTTGCTCTGGCTGTTTCGCCGCCTTTTCCCGCTGTGTGAAAAGCTCGGTAATACAGGGAAATACTCCTTCTTTTGCAAATTCAATACCGGGAAAAACTCCTTCCTTTACAGATTCAGTACCGGGAAAAACTCCTTCCATCACAGATTAAATATCGGAAAAAACTCCTTATTTCGCAAATTCAGTACCGGGAAAATCATCCTGATGCTATAATTTACCGGAGAAACAGGGGAGTGTGATATGTTTAAGAGAAAGGCCTGGAATGCTCTTTTGGAATGGAAGAACAATTATTCAAAAAATTACGCCGCAATGCTGGAAGGCGCCAGAGGAGTCGGAAAATCAACCATTGCCGAGGAATTCGCCAGAAAACATTTCAAAACCTACATCAGGATTGATTTTGCGAATATTCCGCGCGATATCCTGCAGATATTTGACGATATCGCCAGACCTGATCTGTTCTTTCTGAGACTTCAGGCCGCCACAGACATTACTCTCTATCCCGGGGAGTCAGTACTTATCTTTGACGAAATTCAGCAAGCTCCCAAAGTACGCCAGGCCATAAAGTATCTGGTACAGGACGGCAGATACAGCTACATTGAGACCGGTTCTCTCATAAGCATCAGGAAGAATGTTTCCGGCATTGTCATTCCCTCAGAGGAATACTTCATTCAGGTATTTCCCATGGACTACGAAGAATTTCTCTGGGCAACCGGAAATGACACCTGGAATGTACTGAGAGAACTTTATAAAACCGGAAAGCCCGTGGGCGAAAAGCTTAACAGAAAGCTCATGAGGGATTTCCGGATATACATGGCAGTAGGCGGCATGCCTCAGGC
>NZ_JBGVBR010000043.1:0-11045 GCF_045225735.1 Succinimonas sp.
TGTGGCGTCACCATTGGTTGTCATGATGTTTCCCGAGTGAAAATCACCATGAAATTTGCCGTTGCCCAGAAAACCTTCTGAAAACCATACCTGCGCCGCCTCAAGAAGCTTTTGTTCCTGGTCTTTAAGATTTTCAACAGCTGCCTTAATGATACCGATTCCGGAGGTCAGTGTGGTCAGGCTGAAGTCCTCCTTGGGTATGGGTACCGGCTTGTTCTCGTTATCCTTTACTATTATTATTTTGCCGGTGGAGGGATCTGTTTTGAAAATGTCCCGTACTTCGGTGGATAATTGTTTCATTGTTTTCTTGATGGTGTGATCAATCGTGTTGCCGCTGCCTACGGTACCTACCAGAATATTCTTTTGCGGCGGCACCAGATCATCGGCAAGCTTCATGGAAGTTACGTTAGACCCGATGGCGTGTGACGAATGCTCCGGGTTGCCCTTGATGGCATATATCTTGACACCTTCTTTGATATTTCGGGCCTCGTTCGCAGCATGATCACGTACTTCCATTTATTGATCCTCGATGGTCTTAAAGACGTTTTCCGCAGCAAAACCGCGATCAAGTATGCCCCATTCAGTTTGCAGTTTGCTAATACAGGCAGAAACAGGCAGAAACAGGTTAAAGATCCGAGGAATAATAATTAAGAAGGGAAGACGCCTCCGGCGCTTCCTTTAAATCGGGTAGGGGGAGTTTTACTCACCCCTCCCACACCACCGAACGTGCGGATCCGCATTCGGCGGTTCAAAACGAGAACACAGAAAGAAGGTAAATTAGCCTTTCCACGCAAACTGTTCTAAAATGACCCACCCCTCGCTCATCAGACGTTTGTTACTGAGAACACTGTGGATTTGAGGAGTCTTGGACATAGTCCAATACCTATTTGAGGAGTAAGCATATTCAGATATTGACGGAGCTCTTTTCACCCTTTTCCTAAACTCTTCAAGCCTTTTGCCCGGCTTCTTCCACTGTTTCCAGAGGAGCTGCCTGACACGCCGTCTGATCCACGCATCCGTATCCTTCATCCATGAACCCGGAACGGCTCCATAGAAATAGTTACTCCATCCGCGTATCTTCATTTCCAGCTTTCGCTTGACCATGGCTATACCACCCTTAGCCCTTCTGTCGAGGATTTCTTTGACGGAGTTTACAAACTTCACACGCTTCTTCTCATGAACCGTTGGGAAATAACGCATGCCCGGGTAGGCGTCCTTTAATTTCTGGCTCACCCGCTGAGTGAACGCAAAACCTAAGAACTGTGATTCCTCACTGGCCCTGACTATTTTGGTTTTATCTTTATTGACTTTCAAGAATAGCTTTTTCTCTATGAATTCCGTTACATTTTGAAGAATTCTTTCTGCCGCCTTCTGGCTTCCGCACATGATTACCATGTCATCGGCATAGCGAACAAATTTAATTCCTCTAGAGTCCAGAAGCTGATCCAACTCATTCAAGAGAACGTTGGCAAGTACGGGACTGATGACCCCGCCCTGAGGTGTTCCGATGGTAACCTTATTGCCTACTTTTCCCTCTTCCGAGATAGGGGCTTTCAGAAAACGATGTATCAGAGAGATTACCCGCCCGTCCTTTATCCTATCGGATAAAATCTGAAGCAGTTTGCTATGGTTTACGGTGTCAAAGAACTTGCTCAAATCAAGGTCTATAACCCATTCCAGACCGCTGTTCAGGTATGTCATGGCACGTGCCATTGCATCCCTGCATCCCCTTCCGGGCCGAAAACCGAAACTATTATCTGAGAAGATCTTTTCATACTCTTCGGACAGCACTAGAGCCACCGCTTGCTGCACAAAACGATCGATAACAGTTGGTATGCCCAGAGGTCGCTTATCTCCGTTCTCCTTAGGTATGTATACCCTTTTGATAGGTTTCGGGTTGTAAGTCCCGTTTCTCACCGCTTCCGAGATTTCATTCGGATGTTCCAATATGTAACACCTTAACTGAAGGGTTTCCATGCCATCAACGCCGGCGCCGCCTTTGTTGCTGACCACCTTCTTAAGTGCTTCCACAAGGTTCTTCCTTTCGAGTATTCTCTCAAGAGTTATCGGTTTGAAGTTTATGCTACTCATATCTCTATATCGCTCACCGTCATCATCTCACCCCTGAGGTATCCTTCACATTCCGTGCTATCTTTCCCTGCAGGTCGGCCGTCGCTTATGTCTTATGCCTTGTTTTCTGGACTCTGGCTGCGTTCCTTAAATTTTCACACTCGTTTTGTTCGGCCCTTCACGCATACTCATCGCTACTACGGCCTCTGCTGACTTCCTGCCATTCGTTGTTACTACTCATTGCTGAGCTGACAGGATCTCCTCGGGTAAGCCCTACATCTTTCCTCCCACCACTGCCACTTTTACATTCAGAGTTTCCGTCTGGCTATCGGACTTCAAGTTAATCAGGACTCTTATCCACTCTGCCTGCCTAAAGTGATTTCTGTACGTCAGTTCGGGATTTCACTATTGCTTCTTTCAGCTATTACATTACTGTAACCACCTTGCAATTCGCTAACACTTACCACCAGCGGTCGTGTTCGGGACTTTCACCCTATAGATATAGAACATGCCGAGCACACTGATTAAAGGGGCTCCGCCCCTTTACCCCGGAAACTGCCTCGCGCGTCAGAAATTGCAGCGTATGGCAGCCTCTTCGGAATGAACAAGGGGGAATGCAGTGTAAATGACGGCTCGCAAAAAAGCTCGGGACGTAACGAAATCCCTGGTCACCAGATGAAACAGCGGAAGAAAAGGGAAATTTCGGGCTGACAGGTCTCCTTATCTGCCTCCGGCAAAGACGATTACCGCCGGGGCCTGGGATGTTCCGCATAGATCTGCCTGGAGGCCTCGGCTTTGGGATCCAGACCGCACAGATTAACCGTGATCCTCAGGCTGTCTATCTTGGTTTTGTCTTCGCGTTCGGGATTGGTGCCGATAGTTCCGGTTTTGGTGATGCAGATCTTTGATTCCGTGCCGTTGGAATACCGCGCTATAGCTTCGCAGTCATCGCGAAATTCTTCCCCGCCGTATATCGGGATAGGAGAAGTATGACGCTGGCACCTGATTTGATCGATGCTTTCAAGACTGAGGTTCCTGAAGCTGCTGCGGAGAGCGGCCCGGGCAACTCTCCTGATCTCCAGTTCCTGCCCGGCTTCCGTATTGGTGATAAAGAAGAAAACAAACGCCAGCAGAGCCGCAAAGCCGCCCCATACGACAAGCATTATCAGCTGAGAGCCCAGTTTTCCGCCATCCCTCTCAAGCTCTGAGAGCTCCCTGGGGTTACCGGGATCATTAAGATCCGATCCGCTATGGCGAGTTTTTTTAAAAAAGCTCTTTTTTTGCTGCATGGCACTCTCAAATGCTGATATTTCAGGGCGCTGATTTCTGAAACAGCCGGGGATTCCCTGCTTCTTCCCCGGATGTGTTTCCGATATTCTCAGGGGCGAGAATACCGGGACACTGACAATCTCCTGACTGTAACAGCGTTTATGAGACCTTTAGTCTCAGATGAAAATCCGTAAACCGCGCCTGCCCGCTGTTCCGGATAATTGCATCAGCGCTATGCAGGGAAAGAAAAAGCAGGGAAAGCATTCCCGGAAAGGAGCGGCGCTGCCAGGAAAAGGACGGCATGGAAGCGGCCGTCCCGTTCCGGAGGAGTCTCCTTACTCCAGCTCCCAGGTAATGTCCACCCTATCGGCAAACGAAATCTCCTCGGCCTGATAACGATCCCCGCTGTCAAAGCCCGGGCCGTTTGCGGCGGCTCCGGCCATTTCCATCCGGGCGGACTTGGCGGCGCGGAAGGTCTGGGGGTTATCGTAGTCCACGGTGCCGTAGCTAATGGTCAGCACCTTGCCGAGCTTGGCGTTAAGCCCGCCGACAATGCTCTCCGCCTTGCTCAGGGCATCCTTGACCGCTTCTTCCCGCACCTTGGCCTTGACAGCCTTGGAATCCCGCACCCGGTAATGAATGCCGGAAACATTGTTAAAGCCGCTCTTCATAATGAGATCCATGGTCTCGGAAAGCCTGGTGAGATCGTTAACGGTAACGGTGATGGAACGGCTGGCCCGGAATCCCTTGGAAACTCTTTTATCCTTTTCCCAGGCATATTCCTCGTAAAGGTAAATGCTGTCAGCCCGGACATCCTTGTCGGTCAGTCCCACAGCGGCCAGGTTTTTGAAGAGCGCGTTCACCACTTCATCCGCGCGATCCCGGGCCTTTTTGGCGGTCTTGTCCAGAAGGGTAATCTGCGCGGACACCAGAGCCTGATCCGGCATCATTTTAAGCACGGCGCCGCCGGTAAGGGAGATCGTTCTGATTTTAACGCACTCCTCCCCCGTTCCCGCCATGGCTCCCGGAGACAGGGTTAAGCCGGTAACCCCCAGGGCCAAAACCATATTCCAGAATAAAGACTTAGCGGTGATTTTCATAAACTGAGCTCCTCTCTCTTAGACCCCGGAAGAGCATTCCCCGGGGCCGGAAAACGTATTCACAGACTAAGTATACCGCAGCTTCCGGAATTTAAAACATTATCCGCAGGAAGGCTCCTTAAAATCCCGCCCGGTTAACAGCGCCGCAAGGTTAGGGTTCTCGCAAAGCAGCCTCGTTCAGGGCGCCTCCCGGCCGTAAACAAACTCCCCTGACATGTAGCGGGACTGGCCGGTGTCCTTAAGGTAGTAGCCGTAAAGCTCCCGGATATCCCGGTCGGTGCCGTATTTCTGCTGCAGAGTCAGCCGGTCGGAGGCGGTTTTGCTCTGAGCCCGGGCAATCTGATCCCGGAGAATGCCGCTGAAGGCTCCGGGGTTTTCCCGCATCAGGGTCTCGGCTCCGGAAAGCCAGGAATCCAGAGACCTTACCGCCAGATCCAGAGCGGCGGCATAGGCGATGCTCCGGCAGAATTCCGCCGCCGCCCCCTGATTTCGGGAAGCCAGGGTGCGGATCATGGCGGGAATGCCCGGGTTCAGGGAATTCATAAGAGCAGTCTCCCGGGCGGTCAGCCTCCCGGAATTTCCGGCAAATTTGCCCACTATTCCGCCGCCGCTCCCGCCGCCTTGTCCTTCCTGTCCGGCCGGATCTCCCGAAGCCCCGCCGGGATCTCCCGCAAGCTCACGGAGCACCAGGTAGCCCAGCCCCTGAATCCGGACGGTTTTTCTGACTACCTGCAGGCACCCCGCGGGCTTCCGATCCTGACAGCGATACACCGGAATCTCCCCGCCCTCCGTGAGATCCTGAAGTCCGATAAGCCCGCCGGGCACCACGGAGATCTTTTTGCCCTCCCCGGTGATAATCACGGTTCCCGTCATGCTCATTACCGCCTCGGCCATGTCGGGGTTTTCTGAAAAGAAGGCATTCTCCATCAGGGACTGCCACATGAGATTGCCGGTGAGCCGGAAAGCCTCCCGGGAGCCGCTCTCCCGGGCCTTCCGGTACACCGTCCCCGCATCCCGCGCGGATGAAAGCTCAAAAAGATCCCCCATCCCCTCGAACTGGCCGATTAGGGAAGCATCGGTAAGCCCCTTGCGGCCGAAAGCGGACAGGGAGTCATTCACCACCCCCTGAGCCAGCTGACAGCTGTTTCCGAAGTACTGATTGAGCTCCTGCACCTTCCTTTGCAGGATTTCCATCTCCTGAGCGCACTTTTCGCAAATGGCGGAAAGCGCGATTTCAAAGGCATAGCCCTGCGCATTGGCCGCCACCGTCCGCATGAAGCTGATAAACTCCTCCCGGTTGATATAGGAAAAGCTGCCTCCGTAAAGATCAATCCCGGAACAGCCGGCTCCGGCATGAGGCAGGGTGACCGTCAGGGGATCCAGAGACTTCACCGGGGTTCTTGCCGCAGCCCCGCCTCCGGAAATCACCCCCCGGCGTTCCGTTTCAAAGGCCTTGGGACGGCTGGCATTGCTGAGAGAGCCGTAAAGCTCGCTGATTTCATGATTGAGATCCGCTCCGGCCGGTGATGCGGCCATGAGCCAAAACACCCCCGCCGCGCCTCCGGCCATGATCCTGACAAGCCTGCGTTTTCTGAAGGCCTTAAGCATCGTCCTCTCCTCCGGGTTATTCCGTTTGTGTCTTTCCGTTTGACCGTTCCTGCCAATGGCCCGCCGCTGGCAGCGCTGCCGGACAGCCTCGTCTGACAGATCCGCCGGCGGAACCGGAAACAAACTGTACACCAGAATTTTGCCTTAGCTGCGAAATACCCCTTTGCTCCCCCCGGGAGCCCTTGTCCCAAAAGCCCCGGCCTCCTCCGGACAGCTTCCCCCCGGAAGGATCCCGGCCCCCTTTCTCTCTTTACTCCCCGGTTCTCCCCCTTGCCGGCATTTCCGGAATCTGAAATTAAGAAATTCACAAATTTTTAACATCTCCGGCAATTTGGGCTATAATGCCCGCCGCCGCTGGGTGTTAACGTTATCAACTTTTTTACGAAAACGTTTTACATCTCCGGCATCAGCGCAGAGATTCCGGCCCCGCAGAATGCCAAAGCGGGAAACCTGAGGCCTGACCAGGATCAGCCATGATTAGCGGGAAGATTGCCGGAAAGTCGGTCAGGAAAACGGAAAGAGGGAATATCTGAGAGCCTTAAAAGCTCCTGAGAAGGCCCCGAGGCCAGATAAAAAAGCCGGCCAGAAACGAAAAAGCTGAAAGGAAGGCGGCCAAACCATACCCTTTCAGCAAAAAACCATACTGCCGGATTAACCTGCAGCAGGTTACAACAACACCAAAGTCTACCGCAAAATGCCTGACAAAGGGATAAACATGTTTAAAACAGTGTCATACTTCAAACTTTTTGACAGATGCGCGGCAAAACGCCGTCAAAATCACCTGCATAATCCCCGGGATCTCTGTTTTTTTCCTCCGCATGCGCATTCCTGGATGCCGGCTTATTTGAAACTGACATATGACTAAACCATATCCCTCCGTTCGCAAAAAGACTCCCCGGAATAATCAGGATCTCCTCTATTCCGGATTCAGCCTGATAAAAAGCTCCCTCCTCAGGGATCTCGGCCCCGGGTATTCCCCTGATACGCCCCGTGAGCGCGGCAGCGCTTCCCGGGGCGCCGGAGAAGCAGCCTGTTCCCCCGGCCCGCAGTTCTTCGCGCTGCCCGCTGAACTGCCTGCCGATCTCCCCGCTGAACAGCCCTGCGATCTGCCCACAGGAGAGCAGATCTTTTCTCTCCTGAAATATTTTTCCGGCCGTTACGAAAGCTCCGGAGAAAGAGCGGCCGCTCTTCCCGAGGTCTGCTCGGATCATCCGGCCATGCGGGAGCTCTGGCGGGCTCTCAGCAGGGTAGCAGATGAGCAGAACCGCAAACCCCGGGAGGACGCCGGAAAACACCGGGCCAGATCCGTATTGAACATGGCAGAACACTTTACCACCGGCCTCATTAACGATCTCCGGGTAGCGGACCGGCGCTCTCAGGAGGAATCTGATGACGCCCCGCCGGATCCGGATGACCTCCCGGAGTACCAGGAGAATTACTGCTCCGATGACTCCTATCCCCGGTACGTGTTTGCGCTGTTTCAGGAAACTCTCCGGGTGCTGGAGTCGCAAAGAACGGGAACCCCGATACCGGAAAAGCTGCCCCTCTATGCCATGGCTCCCCTCATGTGGTGATCGCCGCGGGATCTGACCCCGGTTCCGAAATTGCAGCCGGAAACTGAAAATCCCGCAACACCGGGAAGGTAATGGGGTAAAATCAGCGCAGGTAATTCTCAGCGGGAGAACTCATGAGCTATCGTCTGTTTATCTGTGAAAAACCTTCCCAGGCGGCGGATCTGGCCAGAAATCTGGGCATCCGCAAAAAACTGGCGGGCTATTGGCAGGATGCCGGAGGCGCCACTCTGGTAACCTGGTGTCTCGGCCATCTCCTGACGGAATTCATGCCTGATGACTATGATCCGGCCTATAAGAAATGGTCTCTGGATACGCTCCCCATTATTCCGGAAAAGTGGCGCTATCAGGTGGCCTCCCGATCCAAAGAGCAGTACCGGGTGGTGTCCGGGCTGGTAAAGGGAGCCCGGGAGGTGGTTATCGCCACCGACTTTGACCGGGAAGGCGAGTCCATCGCCCGCAACATCCTGACCCGGGCGAACTACCGTGGCTCTCTCATGAGACTCTGTCTTACCGCTCTTGACGATGCCTCCATTCAGAAGGCGCTCCGGAACATCGTGCCCGGTTCGGAAACCGAGCCCCTTTATCAGGCCGCCCTGGGCCGGGCCCGGGCCGACTGGCTGGTGGGACTCAATCTCACCCGCTTCTATACCCTGAAGACCCGGGAGGCCGGTTCCTCCCTGGGAGTGGTGTCCGTGGGCCGGGTGATCTCCCCCACGGTGAAGCTGGTGGTGGATCGGGATCTCGCTATTGAAAACTTTAAGCCGGTGACCTTTTACGAAATCCTAGCCGACGTGAACGGCGGCGGCATGGACTACAAGGCCCGCTGGCTCCCCGGGGAAAACCTTAAGGATCCCGACGGACACGTGCTGGATCGCCGGTATCCCGAAGAGGTAATCCGGAAATGCCGGGGGCAGGAGGCCCGGGTGGTGTCCTTTGAAAGAAAGGACAAGCTGGAGTATCCCCCGCAGCTCTTCGATCTCACCTCCCTCCAGCAGCACTGCAGCAAGCGCTGGGGCTACTCCGCCCAGAAAACCCTGTCTCTGGCCCAGAGTCTTTATGAAAAGCACAAGGCGACCACCTATCCCCGCACCGACAGCAAATATCTGCCGGATGACCAGTTTAAGGAGGTTCAGGGCATCTTCGGCGCTCTCGAGGCTCAGGATCCCGCTGTCCGGAATCTCCTCCGGGGGGCCAGTGCCGCCAAAAAGCCCGCCTGCTACAAAACGGCCAAGGTGACCGCCCACAATGCCATCGTGCCCACGGCGAACGCCAATGTGAATCTCGCCGCCATGTCTCCCGAGGAACGCAATGTCTTCACGGCCATCCGGCGTTCCTTTATCGCCCAGTTCTACCCTCCGGCCGTCTATGATGCCGCGGCTTTGATTCTGGAATCCCAGGGGGAAAGGTTCAAGGCCGTCTCCCGCATCCTGAAAACCCCGGGCTGGAAGGTTCTTTACGAAAGCGAGACCCGGGAAAACGCCGCCCCCGGGGCCGCGGCCGGATCCCGGAGCAGCAGGGGAGGCGGGGACAGCGGATCCGGAAGCGGCGATCCGGACGACAGCTCCGGACTGGGACTCCCGCCCCAAAGGCTTCCTGATGCCCGCCCCGGAGATCTCCACTTAATCAGGGATCTCACCCTGGAGGAAAAGGAAACCACGCCCCCGAAGCATTTCACCGAAGCCACCCTGCTGGCCGCGATGGAAAACATCGCCCGCTACGTCACCGATCCCGCCTGGAAAAAGATGCTGAAGGACACGGACGGACTCGGCACTCCCGCCACCCGGGCCGGCATTATCGATTCCGCGCTGAAGTGGGAGTACCTGCAAAGAGAGGGCCGGAACACCCTGCTCTCCACCCCCAAGAGCCGCTATCTTATCACCGGCATTCTGGCCGCTGACATCGCCTCTCCGGGACTCACTGCCCAATGGGAGCAGCGACTGGAAAAAATTGCCGCCGGAGACCCCGGAGAAACCGAGGAACGTTTTGAAAAGGACATTGCCGCCTTTGTAACCGAAATTATTAACAGCGAAAGAAACCGCGCGCTTCCGGGAGCTCCGGCAATGCCGCCTCCGGGCGGGAGCGGGACGGACTCCGGAGAGAGCTCAGGCTCTCCCCGGAGAAAGACCTCCCGCACCGGAGCCGGAAAAGGGAGCTCCCGCAGAACCGCATCATCACGGAAAACCGCCCCGGGAGAAGATACTGCAGGAACCGCAAAGACCCCTCGGAGGAAAACCGCAGCCGCCCCGAAATCCCGCGCCCGGAGTTCCCGCAAGGGGGCAGGAGAAGCTTTGCCGGCATCACCGGCTCCCGCCGCCTTAGCGCCCCGGGAAGATCCCGGGTTCCCCTTCCCGGATCTCCCGGAAGGCTCTTTCCCTCCTTACCCGGACGTCCCGCCGCCTCCGGAATATCCCGGTTATCCGGATCCGGGATTCCCGGATCCCTCATTTCCGCCGTTTCCGGCCCCGTCCGCCCGGGAATTCCCGGGGGATTCGGGAGTTCCCGAAGGAGGCTGGGGAGCCCCCCGGGAAAACGCGCCAAGAGCATCCGCCGGAGCTCCCGGGTTCTCCCCCCGGCCGGAGGTTCAGCATTCAGAAAACAGCGGAGGATTTATGTACGATCCCGATAGCAATCCATTTTCACATACATACCGGGCCATGAAGGGCCGGCTTTCCGCCAAACCGAAAACCTCCCGGCCGGGCGCCAGCGGAAATGCCGCCCAGACCGGAGCTCCTCCCGAGATTCCGGATCCCTTCCCGATGCCGGATGCCGCTTCTCCGGGACAGCTCCCGCCGGAATATTTTCAGGGACTTCCGGACATGAACTCCATCTTTAACGACATGAGCTTCGGTCTTGATTTCGACTCTCCGGCGCCGGCTCCGGAACCGGAACCGGAACCGGAAAAACCGGCTCGGGCGCCGGAATCCCGCCCCCGTCCGGCCGCCCCGTTTGAGGCCGTTTCTCCGGCAGCGGAAGCCCGTCCCAAAGCGAGCTCCCGGCCGGCACCGGTGCCGGAAGACGCCCCGCCCCCGGTCTGCCCGAAATGCGGCGCCGTCATGGCGCTCCGGAACGGCATCAGAGGAAAGTTCTGGAGCTGTACCCGTTATCCGGACTGCCGGAGCACCATCAGCGTCACTGACAATGATGAGGGAGTAACCCGGACGCCGGGAAAAGCCTCCGCTTCCCGCGGGGAGCCAGGCAAAACCCCCCGGACGGCCCCGGCCTCCCGGAAGCAGCCGGACAGCGCTTCTCAGGATACGCCGGTGTGTCCTTCCTGCGGGAGTCCCATGAAAAAAAGACAGGGCCCCCGGGGGCCCTTCTGGGGCTGCAGCAAATATCCGCAGTGCCGGGGCACCCGAAATATCTGAGTCAGTCCTCTCTTTCCAGCCCTCTTTCCCTTTCAGGCTCTGCTCTGCCCCGCCCTCCT
>NZ_JBGVBR010000044.1:0-13422 GCF_045225735.1 Succinimonas sp.
AATCGGCCGCCGGGTTCTTTCGGATCTCCCGAACCACAGATTGGATTCCCTGTGCTCCTACTACAGCATAGATCTCGACCACCATAAGGCGGACAGCGACAGCCGGGCGGCAGCCGAGATTCTGATCCGCTACATAAACGCCGGGGTGCAGGTCTCGGATTACGCCAAAGAGTACGTTTTCTAAGCCGGCTTTATTCTAAGCCCTGGAACCAAAGCAGGGCTTTTCCGGCATTCGGTATAAGCGGTTCAGAATGCGGATAGAACCGGATGCTGAACCGCTTTCCTAAATGTTCGGGACTCTCAGACAGCGGGATTCCCGATCCTCATGAGTTTTGTTCTCTCATGTTTATGATCCTCTGAAAGCCAGGCAGTATTCAGGGGAACGCAGCACTTGCCATTCCCTTCATTTTTCAAACCCTGATTTCACAGATACAGTCCTTTCCTTGTTTTTCAGGCAGCGCAAACTTCTTTAGAGGGCCTTGACCGGCAGAAATCTTTCTGTGATCTCATTTTGTTCAAAAATGCCTCCGTTATGTTGCAAAACTCATAATAGCTGATATACTGAATAGCGACATCCTAAAGAACAGAATATAATAAAAATACTTACTATAGAACCTAACACCTTTTTTGCAGCATCTTGAAAAAGATGAAGCTGTCTGGGGGAGAGCTTTTCACAATAAGCCTTCAGGCTTTTTTGAAGGTGATTTTTGACGCTGTTCTTTATGTTTGCGGCGAGCTCAGAGGAGGTAATTATTCCGGCTCTGCATGGGCACTGAGCGTGATGACCGTTTTTACCGAACCGATTATGAGGAGAACCGATACTTATGTGGCACGGGGATGAAAGACAACAGCTGGAGGAATCCAGAAGCCGATTTCTCGATCTTAACGATGAGCAGTTTAATGCCATGACGGAACGGGATTTTTTCAATGATTACTTCCCTTTGAGAAGCCGGCATTTTAATGCTGACGAATACGTATTACCCAGTGATACGGATCCTGAAGCCCTGGAACGTCTTAATGATTATATCAGGAGCTTCTATGACCCGAAGTTTATGAGGGATGAGCATACTCATAAGGGAGCGGGATACACGGATCTTTACATGGCCATGCAGCATTTCAGTGATGATGATGCCTTTTATATTGACCGGAACATGTGCCGGAAAAAGTGGGAGAAAATGTTCGGGAGAGAGAATTACCCCCAGTGGAATTGCTTTGTGAATCCCGCTTCTCATTTTGTGTATTTCCAGTTTGACAGGGTCGGAGAATTTGATGAGCGCGGCTGCCGCAGAGATTTTTGGGCCTTAGAGAAGGTAAAGGCCTATCTGACCTGCCGGGAAGAGGTCTCTTTGGAGGGGTTTCTGGATCTCGTGCGTTACCTCGCGGATAACTGTCAGGATGCGTTTGGCGCCAAGATAGCCCGGAATCGGCGTATTGACCATCTGTGCTTCTGGCTCAGTGTCAGGGATTTTGCTCTTCTGGAAAAATATGTGGCCGCCCGCGCGGACAGATTTGTGAGATCCATGCCCTTTGTGCCCTATATCGGCAAAATCGGCATCACCCTGGAGCTGGGCGTCACTCCCGGTTCCTACAATGAAGCCCTTTCCCTGGTGCTTTTTGCTTATGTGAACTCGGTGAGAAGCCGGGAGGAGATGAATGTCCGGGATATGTTTACCCGGTTGCTCAGAATGAGAGATCCTTATGATCGCTGCGCTTTTCCGGACTGGAATGGCAGCTTCAAGGAAGGCACCGGAGATGCGGGCGCCAAAATCCTCCTTCTCGAAAGTGCGGATCTCCTGCTTAGGAATAAAGATCCGGACAGGAAATGCTTCATGTTTCGGGCGGCCGGAATGTACAACAAGGAATGGGTGACCGTTCTGCGGGCATACAAGTGGCATAAAGTCAAAACGGATTACCGGAGCCAACTCAGATGACATCGATGACATCAATGGGATCTTAATGTAACGCAAAATCGGGGGCAAGCCGTCCTCTGTTCCGGATTCCCCTGATGCCTGTCCGGACAGGCTTCGACGTGAGGGAGGGGGCGGAGAAGAATGCTCGTTTTTACAAACATCTGATGACAGGAGAACACACTTATGAATAACTGGGATGAAAGATATGAGACGGAGAAAGCCAGAAAGCGTTTTCTCGGACTTAACCGAGAGCAGTTTAATGCCATGACGGGACAGGATTTTTTCCGGGACTACTTCCCCCTGAAAAGCCGTTTCTACAGAGCTGAAGGATATACCCTTCCCGGCGATGCCGATCCTGAGACTGCGGAACGTCTCAACGACTATATCAGAAGCTTTTATGACCCGAAGTTTATGAGAGGAGCGGGGTACACGGATCTCTATATGGCCATGCAGCATTTCAGCGAGGATGATGCCTTTTCCCGGCGCGGCAGATCTGAAAAGGAGCTTCAGAAGATGTTCGGGAAGGAGAATTACCCTCAGTGGCAGTGCTTTATCAATGACGCCTCTTATTTTTTGTACTTTCAGTTCCAAAGGCCCGGAGAGTACGATGAATACGGCAACGAGAGATATTATTCCGCCGCCTCGAAGGTGAAGGCCTATCTGACCTTTCGCGATGACGTCTCTCTGGAGGATTTTCTGGCTATCGTACGCTATCTGGCAGATAACTGCGAGGAGCAGTTCAGCGCCAAAATAGCCAAGAAACGGCGGATTGATCATATGTGCTTCTGGCTCAGCGTCAGAGATTTTCGGCTGCTGGAACAATATGTGGCTGCCTGCGAGGAAAAGTTCGTGAGAGCCATGCCCTTCGTTCCCTATATCGGCAAAATCGGCATCACTCTGGAGCTCATTACCGCTCCGGAATCCTACAACGAAGGCATTTCCCTTTTGCTTTTCGCTTATGTTAACTCGGTGAAAAGCCGGGAGGAGATGAATGTCAGAGATATGTATGACCGCTTAATCAGAATGGGGGATCGCTGCGATGATTGCGGTTTTCCGGGATGTGAGGGCACTTTCGAGCATGGAGACGGAGCAATCGGCGCCAAAATTCTCCTTCTGGAAAGCGCGGATCTGGTGCTCAGGAATAAAGACCCGGACAAGGACTGCTTCATTTTTCGGGCAGCCAGAAACAGCAAAGAATGGCGCGCTATTCGGGATGCCTGGAACTGGGCCGGCGTCCGGGACGATTACCGGTACGAGCTCAAGAACTGATACGCCGGAAGCCATTAGCGGCTCTTAAGAAGAACCGGCCCTGTCCTTTTAAGAGCAAGGACAGGGCCGGCGTGTTCAGGAACGGAAAAGGTCTTTTTTGCGGGAAATTGCGGTCAGACCGTGAATTTATCCAGCTCCTGCTTTTGCTTGCGGGAACATTCCAGCTGTTCAGCGAACATGTCATTCTGTTTCATCAGCATCTCATGAACCTGATCTGTGATCTCGGAGATGCTGGCAGAGTCGTCCTGCAGCTTTCTGGCTACGCAGCTATGCTCTTCGGCGGCTGAGGAGATCTGAATAATCATGCTGTTGATATTCCCGGTTACCTCAATCATCTTCTGGAGCATCTGCTCTGTCTGTTCAGCCATGCTCATGGTGTCCTGAGCCTCGTGCTGGGAATCCAGCATGAAGGAATCAAGCTCCTGAGTGCCTTTTTGGAGATCATTGAGCACCCGGGATATTTCCTCAGTGGAATTCTGGGTTTTGGTGGCCAGAGATCTGATTTCATCTGCCACCACGGCAAAGCCCCGGCCCACTTCGCCGGCCCGGGCTGCTTCAATGGCGGCATTGAGAGCCAGAAGGGTGGTTTGTTCGGAAATGGATGAAATCACACTGAGGATCATCTCGATCTGCTGGGAGGCGTTGTTAAGGGCATTAACCTTCTGCACCGCGGTATCCACCCGTGAAGCCACATTGTTCATGGACTTCATCATTTCACTGACCTGAACCTTGCTGGAGTCCGTGATCTCATTCGCTTTTCCGGTAGACGCGGCGGCATCCTCGGCATTCTTGGCGATGCTTTCGGCGACTACGGTGAGCTCGCTTACCGTCTCAACGAAGGTTTTGGTGACATCCTGCTGGATCTTGAGACCGTGCTTGGCATTCTCGGAGGCTTCGTCTGTAGCCACGGTCAGGCTGTTCATTTCCTCGGAAATTATCTTGTTCTGGGCTACCAGATGCTGCAGCCTTTCCAGGAAGGTGTTGACCCCCTTTACAATGTCACCGATTTCGTCCTGCTTGCTGTACTCAAGTCTGAAGGTGAGGTCGCCGCCAAGAGTCAGCAGTTCCCGGGAAATGCGGCGGAGCGGAGTCAGAAGCTTGCTGATAATGAGAGCCAGGATTAGGGAGAACAGGGGAATGGAAATAAGTCCGATAATGATCTGCTCCCAGGCCAGAGTATTAGCCTGAGCCAGCGCCACTGACTCCGGAACCTCCATGATCATGTGCCAGCCGATGGCGGGAACAAAGGACGATCCCACAATATAACTGGTATTATCACGTTCAATATAGTGCACCGCAAAGCCGGTGGAATCCAGAATGGCCTTATTCACTGCGGCATCGGGGCTGTAGATCTTGCCGGTCTGCTCCCTGGTGCCGCCCAGAGTGATCTGTCCTCTTTCGTTTATGAGGTAGACCTTGCTGGGGTGGGTTTTATTGTACTCGTTAAATCTGCTGGAAAGATTGCTGAGGCTGTTGCCTACACCGGCCACGCCGAGAATCTTGCCCTTGCTGTCCTTGATAATATAGTTGAGAAACACCGAAAGCTGGCTGGTGTTTTCATCAAGATCCAGATTGTAGAGATAGGGCTTGCCGCTTTTAATGACATCGTAGAACCACCTGTCCTTTTCCAGCTTGGGAGACAGGGTTTTCAGGTACTTGTCATAAACGTAATATTTTTCTGAAAGCGCTGAGACAAAAAACGCTGCCGTGGTGTTCTGGGTGTTCTTGATATGGGTGAGATACTTGACTATTGCCGCATCATCGTCCTTGTTTCCCTTGGGATTTGTAACAGCGTCTATCTCCCCGAGATCTCCGTTCATGCCTATAGCTATGGTTCTGTAGGTCTCGAGTTCCTTTTCCAGATCTGCCGTGGCTGCCTGAATTTTGCCCGGAAGAATCCCTGTGGTCATGTTTTCTGTAAGAATTGCCCGGGCTTTGCTGTAGGACAGAAAAACTACAATGCTGATAATAACAGTAATGGCGGTGGCGCTTATTACAACAAGACGCCTTTTCAGGGAGGGGTTCATTTGTTAATCATTTTCCAATCTGTTTGGTGGTTTTTAACGCGGTATGGCATCCCGCAGTTCGGGTATTTGCGCAGACAGCGGAATCCTGTTCTCGGAAACGGCCGGCACAACCATCCGCATTTTATTCTACACCCATAAAGCCCTCATGAATACAGAGAAAGCCCTGTTTTTGGGGAAGGGGCCTGATTTAATCCGTGATTAACATATTTGCAGAAAGCGTATGTAAAAAGCCGGGAACAGCATTGAAGGAGGCTGGAAAGCCAGAAGGAAGCGGGAAGGACGATCTCCGATTTTGAATCCTTTTGCCCCAGCGCTGCTGCAACCTGTTTCTCGCGGGGTTTGGGCAAGGCGGAGCTCTATCATCTTATCAGGCTCTTTTTTTCAATTGTTTCCATTACATTCCTTTACGCACTTTTTTCTTCCGTTTGCCCTCTCATCTTCGCCGACAATTAAGGTATGAGCGGGAGTTTCCTTAAGCTCGGGCAGGATCCCGGTGTTTCAGAAACCCCCTGTCAGCAAAAACTCTTCACCAGCCGAAAAACAAGGAGCATATCATGGAACTTTTTCAAAAATCTCAAGCTGCCTATCGGGTGTATGCTGACGGCTCCTGTGATAAAAAAGGCAACGGCGGCTGGGCTGCCATTATCGTTTCCGAAAACCGCAGCATTGAATTAAGCGGCTCTGTCATGAACACCAGCAACAATAGAATGGAGCTCACTGCGGTTCTGGAAGGGTTAGCCGCATTGCCGGACAGCGCTTCGGACATTACTGTGATAAGCGACAGCCAGTATGTGGTAACCGGGGCTGCGTGTGTCAGCTGGTGGCGGGATCATGACTGGATGAGCAGGAGAACCGGGAAGCAGATAAGGTA
This sequence comes from Succinimonas sp., assembly GCF_045225735.1. Classification (NCBI taxonomy): domain Bacteria; kingdom Pseudomonadati; phylum Pseudomonadota; class Gammaproteobacteria; order Aeromonadales; family Succinivibrionaceae; genus Succinimonas; species Succinimonas sp. Next base: position 6,078 of record NZ_JBGVBR010000044.1, read on the forward strand.
CATTGAGATGTGGCAGAGGTTTCTGGCGCTGGTTTCCGGAAGCCGCCTTGTGAGAACTCTCTGGTGCAAAGGGCATGCCGGCATTACCCTGAATGAGCTGTGTGACAAGCTGGCTAAGAAGGAAAGAGACAAGTTAATCATGACCGGAAAATGCTCTTCGTCCAGACGGACGGCTCCGGGATCCGGCATCGGCAAAGATCAGAATGTTATTTTAAGCGGCATGGGAATGCCCGCTGCTATTGCAGGGCTTTAGCGGGCAATTATGTTTCAGGACTAAACAGGAGTTATATCATGACTGAAGTTTACAGCGATTTCGTTAAAAAGGTTCTCTCTGAAAGAGGCATTCCCCAGTTTTGGCCGAAGAGTGTCATAAATCAGGCGAAACAGGCTCCGGTATCCGTCCGGGAAGAAGACAGAAGGGGGCGCCGGGATCTTACCGATCTTCCGTTTGTCACCATTGACGGAGAAAACTCCCGTGATTTTGATGACGCCGTTTATGCTGAAAATACTGCCGGCGGCTGGCAGCTCTATGTGGCCATTGCCGATGTTTCCTGGTATGTGCGTCCTGATACGCCGGTGGATCGGGAGGCCTCTGTCCGCGGTAATTCGGTGTACTTTCCGGAGGTCATGGTGTCCATGCTGCCCGATGCCTACTGCACCGGCATTTGCTCGCTCAACCCGCATGAGGATCGTCTCTGCATGGTTTGCGAGATGGAAATCGCCAGGGACGGCCGGATGAAAAGCTACCAGTTTTATCCGGCAGTCATCAATTCTCATGACCGGCTGACCTATCATGAGGTTCACGTCATGATTTCCGGAAAGCAGAAAATCATTAACCGGCACCGGGAGGTCTATCCTCATGTCTGTAATCTTTATGAAGCCGCTAAAGCCATACGGCTTTACAGCGCGCAGAATCGTCCGCTGTCCCTGCAAAATTCAGAGCCGGTTTACCAGCTGAGCAAGGACGGTGCAAAGGTAAAGCGCCTCACTGTTGAACAGCATACTAAGGCCAATTGGATGATTGAGGCCTGCATGGTGGCTGCTAACACCGCTGCCGCCCGGTTTATCAGGGAACATGGGATGGATCTGATTTATCGCGTTGAGGAAGGTCCTCTTCCGGAAAAGCTGACCGAGTTCAGAGCCCTGATAAGCAGCCTTCCGGAAACCCTGGACGGCGGCATGAATCCGTCTCTGAAGAATATTGAGAGCTTCCTGAAATCCATTCAGGGAAAGCCCTATGAGGATGCCCTCATCAAGCTTTTGCTCCGGCACCAGACCAAGGCGGTTTATACCTCTGCCCACTCTGGTCATTATCTTTTGGGGATCAGCGAATACACCCACTTTACCTCTCCCATCAGAAGGTATGTCGATCTCACCGTGCACCGGATTATTCATCGCTGCATCGAGATGGACCGCGAGAAGACTAAGAAGAGCCAGAGCGTTTTCGAAAGAGCAGCTCAGCTCGAGGCTGCTGCGGCAGCAGGCGGACGCAAGAACGTTCGAGATATGGCACGCAGATTTTTAAGCAAGCTTGCGGGCCGCAAGGCTGCAGAGCAGGGACTTGGCAATGCGGTGCCGGGCTGCTATGCCGTGCCAGATACAGCCGTGCCAGATACAGCCGTATCCGGTAATGCTCAGAATAACTCCCCCGCTGCTTCCCGGAAGATATACAGCCGGGACTACCTGGAGCAGGTAGCCCAGCGCTGCAATGAAACTGAAAAGCGCGCTCAGGAGTCCTGGTATCAGATAAACAAGTGGCTTAATGCCTCCTTCATGTCAGACAAGGTCTGTCAGGTGTTTAGCGGCACCATTATCGCCACAAGGGAATTCGGGCTGTTTGTACATCTTGAAGAATACTGCATGGATATTTTTGTTTACATCGGGAGTCTGGGGCGCCACGAGAAATGCGAGTTTGTCCCGACAACTTTTGTCATAAGAGGTCTGTATTCCTCGAAAACCTACCATGTCGGCCAAAGCGTTGCTGTGGAGATAACTGCGGTCAATGTCGCCGAAGGAAGAGTCCAGGGCATTCTGAAATAGGGCATGGAACAGGGGCCGGGCGGAGCTTATGGTTCCGTCCGTATCAAATGCTTAAATTTAATTGGAGAGATTTAATTATGAAAATTTCTCTGAAACAATTTAAATATTTAATGGCTTTATCTGGGAAAGTCATGCTAAAGAAATACAAAGGACGGTTATATGCTAATAGTGGCTGCTGTATATACATTGAGTATATTGTCAGCGCCGCATCTGTTGTATTTGAAAAAATAGTAGTTGATTTGAAGACTGAGATTATTCACTGCGATGAAGTTCAGCTTATATCCATGTACAGAAGCTTTTTTAAGAATAATCTTTCGGAATATAATTCATTGCTGATGGTTTCGTTATTTGAAATTCTGGATGAGGGCGGGGTCAATATACGCATTGGTTTATATGAAAAAATGATTAAGGATTACAATTCTCTGTTGGAATATAATAATCAGATTATGCCGAGGTGCTTTAATAAGAACAGTAACCTTGTTTCTTGAGATGATTAATCATTAGTGAAGTCAAAAAATCGTTAAAAATTTTTGCGGGGCTGTTGTTTGGTGGAGTAGAATGTGCTAGAGAGACAGATCCTGCAGAAGAAACCGCCATCGTTGAAAATGATTAAGTTTCGGCAAAAATCAGGATTTGATTTTTTTACCATTGTTATGGTTTTCATTCCTGAGAGAGCGATAAGAGATGAAGATCGGTTATGCCTCGGGCCTGACTGCCGGCCTTGTGATGATGGCAGCCATGGGCTTCAATTATGCTGGAGCTGCGGATTTCTTTTACGATATGCATATTGAGGCATCGGATGTCTACCGGATGGTCGGCGAAATTCAGGAAGGGGATTCCTTGAAATTCAACAAGATCCTCGCCCGCACCAGACATTCCGGCAGGCAGGGCTATCTGTTTCTGAACAGCGGCGGCGGACGATTGGACGAGGCCAGTAAAATCATGGACATTGTGACCATGAACAAGCTAGCAACCGTGGTTCCGGACGAATTTCTCTGCGCCAGCGCCTGCTTCAATATCTTTATCTCCGGCGCTCAGCGGTATGCTTACCCGGACAGCCAAATCGGGGTGCATCGCGTCAGCGTGCTTCATTCAGTTGAAAATCAGTACACCAAGGGTGACAGTCTGGAACTGAATGAACTCTTCAAAAAGTATAATGTGCCGGACAATATCAGACTGGCTATGATAGACACTCCGGCAAATGAGCTTCATTATTTGTCCAAGGAAGATAAGGCAAAACTCTCCTCTCCCGGCAAACCCAAGGTTGTTGTGGTCTACAAAAACACTCCGGCATCTCAGGGGACGCCGCAGCAGGCATCTAACAATTCTTCATCTCCGGCCCGCGCGGAAAATGACGTGCCCCGTCCGGCAGAATATCCGGAGTATCGCTCCCAGAGACAGTTCAAATCCCTGGCTGAGTTTGTGCGGGCCTTTTCAGATCTGAAGAAAAGCAAGAATTCCGATGAATTCAAACTGAATGAAATGGAGAAAACCTTCCGAAGTGAGATTATCAGGCTTACAGACAAGGAGCTTGATGATTATCAGAGGATGTATCTGAAAAAAGCCACCTTTCAGTTTGAAAAGCAGCTCGAATACACCAGAAAGATTCTGGCTGCGGCAAGGATTCAGGACAAGAGCGTATACAGCGATGTGCTTTTGAATCTCTGCAACAACCAGATAAACGAAATACTGCTCCTTAATAACATGATCTCTTCCGTGGCGTTTACAGACGATGCCAAGGATATGCTGTTTAGGGAAAAGGGCGTATTTCAGGAAATGGTGCTGGAAGAGAAATTCAATAACACTGTTTCTCTGTGCCGGGCCGGATATTGCGATGAGGATCTGGTAAGAACCCAGCAGCGCACCTGGAATGCCGGACGCGAGGAATTCCTTAAAATCAATAAAACCAATACTGACAATCTCCAAGGCTACATGATTCACAGTCAGCTGGTTTATTTGAGAGATCTGTCTTTGGTTCTTTTGGGGGATGTCAGCCGGAAACCTTATTTCAACAGATTTGAATTCGCCTCGGTACCGTCATTATTGAATTCCCTGCAGGAAATTCAGTCAGATGTAACCAGGGGCAAGCTTACCAGCAGCGACATTATTAATTTCAATGCAGTGCTGGGAGGTTTTCTGGAGGCTGTTCTTGCTCACCAGATGAAGATGAAGGGATATGATGAAAATGACATTCATAACATGGAATACAGCGGTGATGCCGCTCATGCCGCATTTGTGAAATTCATGAATGAGTCCCTGAAAGCAAACGGCGCGCGGCCGACTCCCGGGGTTGCTGATCTTGATGCCAACATTGTCAGAATCACCAATCTCCTTTCCTTATTGCTTGAAAATGATGATATCAAACGAGTTATTCCTTTCTCCTATGTCTGCGAACATCAGCTGTGTTCCAATACTGAGCGGGCGGATGTAGTAAACAAATATAATGACAGGATAAGCAATCTCCAGAAGCTTTGTAACGCCAGAAAATGCAACAGCGATTTGCTTAACAAATACAATAATATGTTTGCATTATATTTGAAGAGCTATACCGCGCTGGCTGATAAGGTCGGAGATAATAAGCTGCGGGAGCATCTTATGACAGCCTTTTATGCTCAGGCTTTATATCTTTTAAACAACAATGTTAAAGCACTTGAATAGCTCGATATTTGCAGTTTTAAAAGGTAAATAACTGAAAAAGGGCAGGGCGGTTTTTGAATAGGGCGGTAAATTCAAACCGCCCTATTTTAATATTCAAATAAAAATCAAATCTAAACCGCCCTGCTGAATGATTTATTCAGCAAACTGCAGGAGATATACAAAAATGTCCTCTGGATTTAAAGATATTATAGTTTACGAAAAAGGAATTCTTGGAACAAAGGATAATAGTTATTACCGGACACAAGCCGATGGAAAAATGGTCTATCTCAAGATCTGTCAGGGAGTAACTCAGATTGAAGAAGGCTTCTTTGATGCATTTGGCATTATATTGGAAATAGCGATTCCGGATACTGTTTCCAAGTTAAACTTTTCAGAAGAACTATCAAAACGGCTTAAGGAACAGAACACTGTTATTAAGGGATCCTTTGATTCCTGCGCTGATAAATATGCCAAAGCGCAAAATCTTCCTTTCATTCATTCTGACATCCAGATTGGCTATTCCGAAGGAAGTCACAGCCGGGATATCATAACACTTTGCTTCGGTCATTACGGGAGCCCGTATATTTATCAAAACAGTGTTTCGCCAGGCATCTCGGCCAGTTCCACCGGCGGCGGAGAATCTCGTATCGAACTCAAGTCTGATTTCTACCTCCGGAACTCCCAGAAGGATATTGCCGATATGTGCTGGGGCTGCTGCCATAAGGCTATTCTGGAAAATAACAAACTCAAAACCTTTCTCCAAAAGGCCAAAGCCAGAAATGGCTACACCAGAAATCTGTAGGACTGTATTGCAGGGTTGATTACCTAGTTAAATTGTAGGTAAATCATGCATATTCGGTCTTGGAATCATCAAAAAGATCGAAAATCGACAGAATTGCGATATTTTGCGTTTTTTCGGTATGCGGTGAGTACTTACATGGGGAACGTGCGAAAAATGCAATCTGCCCTGCTTTCTGAAAGGCTACTTTTTAGAGGTACCCGCAAAAATTGCGTTTTGGGGTAGAAAAGACCTCTCTGAAAGACAAGAATCTACAGAAATGCGAAATTTTGCGTTTTTCCGGTATGCGGTGAGTACTTACATGGGGAACGTGCAGAAAATGCAATTTACCCTGCTTTCTGAAAGGCTACTTTTTAGAGGTATTCCCCAAAATTGGGATTTTGCTCAAAAAGGCGGTTAAATAGGGCGATGAGCCTCTTTTACCAAGGGATCAAGTTTTTGCAGAATTAGGGATCAGGTTTTTCCAGAAACTAAAGTTTCCTGAAATGACTTACAGATTAGGATGGAGCCCGAGGGATTCTCCCTGAGGTGGCGAGACACAGAGATTACCGGCTATCTGAGGAATTACTGGTTATCGGAAATTGGCGGGATGATTAAGGTCTTGGCAAACAAATGTTTTAGGTGTGTCAAAGGTGCCTGAGAGTTTGAAGCCGGAACCTTAAAACCGTTGCTGACAAAAGGGCGATCCAAGTTTGTGAGGGCGTTTTGAGGTTTGTTTCCTGAGATCCCTGGGATAACAAGCCGAGCACATTGTAAGATGCTTCAGTACCAGCTTGGAGACTGGAACTGAACTGGGGTTTAGCCAGTTCCTGATAAACGAACGGTATCAGGCATAAGCTACCTTGTTTGGCCAAGACCTTGATAGGGAACGCACAAAGTTAAAACTTTATGGATGCAGGTTACTGGAATCTTTCAAGTTTGCTGCCGCCTTGGTTCAGGATCCTCTGAAGAACCGTGATGGTGACTTGTAAACTTGATTTACATGTTTAACAAACCAAAGACCGTCTAAATGTCGGGATCCAAGAATTCAATGTAACACGATGAAACAAGATCCGGGGATGAAACAAGATCCGGAAAGGGGGCCCGGGGATCGGGACAGGCCGGAAGGTCCAGGACGATGCAAAAAAAGCCCCCTATCCTAAAATTCCCCTTCTCGTTTACATAATACTCATTATGCGATCCAATGCAACGGGCGCAAAACAAGCTTTTGAGGCTCCGTCCCTTCTGTTGCGGGAACCGAAGCGCCGGTCAGCCGGGCAGGCAATCCCTAGCATTACGAATTATTACACACAGTATCTTATCAGGAAGCACCCCCTTCACAGGCGGATAACACGTTGCAGATTCGCTTCCCCGTTCATTACTGCGACCCCATCTGCGACAGAGAACAACAACACTATTTCCAAGCTGACGCTTTTACTGGGATGGAGCATTTCCTGACTGATTTCTCAATCGGGAACGCTTTTATGGTAAAATGAGCTTCAGACGTTGTCAATAATTTTATCAAAAAATTTATGATTTTTTCTTGAGGTGATGCGATGGACAAACTCGATGATCTCCCGGAAAGCGCTGCTGCCGGGGAAAAGCCGGCTGCTGCGGCCGGCGGGACGGTTCCTGTTTTTTTCAGCTACAACGATTATTTCTGCAACAGGCTCTCAAAGTTTATCGAAGATAACAATATCAACCTGAATACGCTCTGTCTCAGATCCAATATCTCCCGCCCGTATCTCGGAAAGCTTGTGGCCGGGAAGGCTTCGCCGTCACTGGAGGTCATGGGGAAGATTGCCGACGGCCTCGGCCTTCCTCTGGCAACCCTGCTGGAAGCTCCGGACACCATGCAGCTCGGAGTCCCGAAGGGCTTTAAGAGAATCC
>NZ_JBGVBR010000045.1:0-8447 GCF_045225735.1 Succinimonas sp.
GGATACTCCTTCTCGGCCGGGGGAAGAAAAATGATCAATCAACGACCAATCTGACAACTGCAAGGGACTTGCCGATCGGACTGACTGTCCGATCCCGGCTGCCCGATCGCATCCCCGTAACCAGAGAATTTTACCTCCCGCATGGACGGCCTCTCAGAGATCGCCCAAGTGAGTCTTTGGCATCATTCTGCCCCTTGAATGCTGTACATTTTTTAACCATTTACAGGAGTTCTGACGGGCCGTGAATAGTAACCCGGCAGTGTTTCGGCGTCAAGGCAGTTAACAAAAATCAATAAGATAAAACCGGACAGCCTCTTGCTCTTTGCTTTACTCCCCGGCCACGGTCATGCGGTCAATCAGCACCGACCCGGTTCTTAAACGCTGTCTTTCGTCTGCGTCATCGGCAATGCCCCGGATGCCCAGATACATGCTTTTGAGATTCCCGGCAATGGTTATTCCGGAAACCGGATACTGAATAAGGCCGTTTTCCACCCAAAAGCCGGTAACCCCGAATGATAGATCGCCGTTCATGTGGTTAATGCCCTGTCCCATGGTGCTGACTACCACGAGCCCCCGATCCATATAGCTTAAGAGATCCTTGAAGCTGTTTTTCCGGCCTCTTTCATCCTTTAATGTCAAAATCCCCAGCGCTCCTCCGGCATGACCGTTGGTTTTTTCCCCCATCTTCCGGGCACTGATGCAGGAATGGAGATAATCCACCGCCACTCCGTTTTTGAAGAGATCCCACTTTCTGGTAGCCACCCCCTCCCCATCGCAGTAACGTGCTGAAATATGTCCTTTTACATGGGGATCCGAACTCATGGTCAGCCATTCCGGAAACACCAGACTCCCGCGGCAGTCTTGCAGAAACGAGCTCTTGTAATACTGGTTCATGCCGACTATCGCCCATATGGCCGGAAAAATAATTTCCGGAGCGGCATCATAGCGGAAGATCACGGGATAAGAGCCCGTGAGAATTCTTCTGGGATTAATGCTTTCAATAGCCTCTGTTACTGCCTCCCGGGCCATTCTCTCGTCAGAATAGAGACGGCGGCTGTCCACAGAACTGCTGCCAGAACCGCCGCTCTGTCTTCCGGTGCTGTCATCGGCCATGACCCATACCGATTTGGAGAAAGATGAATTGGCTTCGCTGCACATAAATCCCGCCGAATTCAGCATCACGCTCATGCCATAATGATTGGACACCGAGGCGCCTCGGGAATCGGTGATCCGGGGATCCCGAGACATGGTTAAGCCTTCCAGCCGCACCGCTTCTCTGATGCAGGCATCGGGATCCGGCTCCTCGGGATGCAGCAGATCAAAATCCACCGCTTCCGTGGCAAATTCATCCTTGTCAGGCAGTCCCGCCGAGGGATCCGGCATCGTAGTCCCGGCAATGGACAAGGCCGCCCGAACAGTCTCCCTGATGGCATCCTCGCTGAGATCGGCCGTGCGGGCCTGCCCTCGCTGCTGATTTTTGAGCACGCTGACAGAAAGAGAACGGCTTTTGTTGAAATCGATGTTTTCCAATTCTCCATGCCGGCATGACACATCAAGACCGGTGCTTTTATTAAGTACGATCACGGACTCATCCGCCCCTTCCTTCCGAGCAAAATCCACCGCCATCTCAGCAATCTTTTCCAGTTCTTTTTTTTCTGCCAAAATCCGTTCTTTCATGGTAAAACCTTCCTGTATCGTTAACGCGTCTGATAGAATACACTAAAATCAAATCAGGATATTGACCCATGCATCAAGATTACAACAATTTTGTCCATGAAAACGAAGAAGATGACGGCTGGGTATCCCGGAGCTCCCGCAAAAGACACTCCAGAAGCCTCCGGGAAATCGGGAAACAGGTAGTCGCTCTGGCGGAATCCGAATTAGAAAAAATTCCCTTCGGCGATCATGACAGTCTCCGGGAAGCCTGCTTTACTGCCAGAAAAATGAAGCCCCGTTCGGAAGAGCTCCGCCGGGAGCATCTTCATATCGAAGCCCTGATGCGGGGACTGGACGATGATGAAGTGTCCGCCATCAGCGCCGCTCTGGAGGCTGTAAAAAGCAAATGCGTCGCCGGGAATGCCGCGTTTCATAAGCTTGAGGAGCTCCGGGAGCGTCTTATCAGGGAAGGCATGCCGGAAATTAACAGGCTTATGGGCGAGCATCCGGAATATGACCGGCAGAAGCTCCGCGCTCTCACCGACAAGGCCAGAAAGGAACTGGAGTCTCCCGATGGCGATCGGCGTTTCTATCGGGAGCTTTTTAAGTACCTGAGAGACCAGGGCGCCGCATGAATTCGCAAAAACGCCAGCTTGCGTTTTTACCCTTAAATCACCCCACAGGAGTTTCGTATGATTAAAAAGGCTTCAGTCCTCGCCGGACTTTTGCTCTGTCTTTCCGCTTTTGCCGGCGCAGCTGCTGCCGCCGACGTCTACATTGACGTCAGAAGTCCGCAGGAATACGCGGATTACCATATCGACGGCACTATCAATATCGTGCATACCGAGATCGTGGCCGGCGTGCAAAAGCATAATATCTCAAAGGATGACAGCATTTTTGTATTCTGCCGGAGCGGCAAAAGAGCAGACGCCGCCAAAGCAGCTCTTAACGAAGCCGGTTACAGCAAGGTTGAAAATCTCGGCGGCGTTCTGGATGCGGTAAGGTATATCAACGCTCACAAATAGAGTTCATCCCGCTCCAAAATGAAAAAACCGGATTCCTCCGGTTTTTTTTTGATTTCAGGAAAGCAAGAAAGCTGCAAGAGCATATTTGCTTGTTTGATTGCCACTCAATCTTAAAATCAGCTTCTTGTGCCGCCCACGGTGATTTTATCAAGTCTGACCGTGGGCATGCCATTCCCCACCCGCACAGACTGACCTTCCTTGACGCACATGCCCACGCCATTATCAAAGGACAGATCATTACCCACCATAGAAACCTGCTTAAGAGCATCAATGCAGTTTCCGGTAAGGGTAGCGCCCTTGATGGGATAAAGCACCTCGCCCTTTTCCATCACATAGGCCTCGCTCATGGAAAAGGTGAATTTGCCGGTGGCGGGATCAACCTGTCCCCCTGCAAAATTCACTGCATATATGCCGTGATCCGCGCTCCTGATTATGTCCGCGGGATCCGTGTTTCCGGGAGCCAGATAGGTGTTGGTCATCCGGGGAATCGGACAGCAGTCGTAATCCATGCGGCGGCCGTTTCCGGTGGGCTTGGCCCCCATAAGCATGGCATTGCATTTATCATACATATATCCCCTGAGAATGCCGTTTTCAATCAGCACATTCTCCTGAGCCGGAGTGCCCTCATTGTCCACATTAAAGGATCCGGTGCCGTTTTTGACTATACCGGAATCGATAACTGTACACAGTGGAGATGCCACCTCAGTGCCGATTTTATCCCGGAACACCGAGGTGTTCTTCCTTACGCCATCAGCTTCCAGACCGTGTCCCACCGCCTCATGAAAAAGCACCGCCGGCCAGCCTCCGGCCAGGATAACCGTAAGCTCCCCGGCTGCCGCGGGTTTGGCCCGCAGGTTAACCAAAGCGTTTCTGACGGCATCTCTGGCGATGGCCAGATAGCGCTTCTCCATGGCGGGGGATTCCTGAGCAGGGGTAATTCCGGCAATGTAATCCATGGAGATTACCGGAACATCTTCCATAAAATAGGCGAGCTCGGACATTCTGCCGGAGGAACTGTAGCCATTCTCCCGAACGCCGTTTTCCTCCACGATCACCGAGCAGCTGAGATGCACCCGGGGAGCGATATCCGCAGCCAAGGTGCCGTCAGTATTGGCCACCAGGAATTCTCTGTCAGAGGAGGTCAGCCCAGCCATAACCTGCACCACCCGGGAATCCAGGGATCTCGCAAAGTCGTCCATTTCCCGCAGCATGCTGACCTTAAGATCCCGGGACAGCGATCCTATGGGATCCCAGGAATCCTTAATAAGCACCGGGTAGCCCCGGGTAAAATCTATCTTAGCCTCCCCGGATCCGGCCTGCTTTGAAACGCTCCGGGCCGCACGAACCGTCTGATGCAACGCTCTTTCATTAATTTCATCTGAATAGGCCAGAGCGGTTTTTTCACCGGAAACCGCTCTGACGCCAAAGCCCTGATCAATGGAAAAACTGCCGTTTTTAACCGCTCTGTCATCCAAAGACCATGATTCGCTGACTCTTTTCTGAAAATAGATATCCCCGAAATCAATTTTGGCGCTGTTGAGACGGCCCAGCATTTTTTCAATATAGGAAATATCAATATTGTTTGCCTTAAGCAAATGATCCTCTACCTGAGAGATCAGCTCTTGTGAGGTTTCGTAGGACATATTCAGGGTTCTCCAAAAAAGCTTTTTACGCCTGTCAGAATATGCAGAAAACGCCGGCAGAGCAAATAATTTTACCGTTTTTTGCAAAACAGGGCTGATTTAAAAGGAAAAAACGACGTCTGAGAACGAGATGGTCATACCATTTTTTCCCCGGTAATAATCCCCCAGTGCTCCCGGGATTCCCCGGTCATCTCCCGCGCTGTCACGGTTATCCCCAGGGCTGCGGCCACCTTGCTGATAAATTCCTGCCCGGAGCCTCTGAAAAGCTTCATATGTTCGGCATCCCCCAGCAAAACCTGCTGATAACCGGGATGAGCCGCCCTTCTCCGGAAAAGCTCCCGGGCAATATCCCCGAGAATCATGTCCGTATTCGGCACCGAGCCCCGCCCCCGGCAGCGGGGACATTCCTGACTGTGCTCTGCGAGCTGGCTCTTCCGGACTCTCATCCGGGAAATTTCCAGGAGGCCCAGCTCTGAAAACTCAGTAACCCGGGACACCAGAGGATCGCTTTTCAGGCCGTCCCTGAGGAGGCTCAGTATCTCCCTCCGCCGGGAAGAGGATCTCATGTTCAGAAAATCAACCGCAATAATGCCCCCAAGTCCCCGAAGCCGGATCTGAACCGGAAGCGCCAAAGCGGCCTCCCGGTTTACCAGAAAGGCCTTTTCCTCATCTGAGGAACCGGTAACCTGACTTCCGGAATTCACATCCACCGCCGTGAGAGCCTCGGCCTCGTCAAAAACCAGTTCGCCGCCGGAGGGAAGCCGGTACTGACGCTGAAAGATCTGCCGGATCTCTTTTTCAAAACCGTAATGATCAAAGAGAAGCTCCCGGTTATCCTCCCCGAACAGCCTTAACTCCGGTCTGAGCTCTTCTGTAAAATAACGGTCAATAATATCTGACATGGCAGAGAAAGCCCGGGCTCCGGACACGATAATCGTATCAAAGCTGCTGTCTCGTACCAGACACTCAATGGGGCCGGGAGCCTCATAAAGACACCGGATTTTTTTATCATTCCGGAAGCTTTCCCGGATATCAAGCCACAATCCGTAAAGACGATCCGCTTCTTTCCTGAGGGTTTTCTCAAGAAGCCCCTCCGGAATTTCCTGGGTCATGGTGCGTACGGTAAAATGCCCCAGAGACTTATGCACATGGTTATCCACCACCCGGTGAGCAATTTCTGTGATTAAGTTCCGGTGTTCTCTGGTAATTCTCGGGGAGATGCGGTTTTCCCGGCTCCCGGGACGCAGCACAAGATAACGCCCGGTAATCACGGGATCCGAAGACAGACGCGCCCCCTTAGATCCCAGTCGTTCCCGCTCCGCCAGCGCCGGAATAACGTTTCCCGGCGTTACCTGCGGGGGAAAACCGTTTTTTCCGGGTTCAAGATAAGCCGCCCTGATATCCCCGATGTCCAGAAAGGCGGCAAGCCCAGGAATTACCCGGGTGATTTTTCCCGCATAAACAGAGCCCCGGCGGAGGCCCGCGCCGGAACAGGAAAGGTCTCCGGAAAATCCGGAAGATATATAAAACTCGGAGAGAACGCCGTCCTCGGTAACCCCGGCCCGGAGAGATCCCGGAATATCCTCTATGAAAAGCTGTCTCATTCCCCGGCCTGCCCCGCAGGATAAATGCCGAAGAGAGCCAGAGCTGCCGTAACCTCGTCCCGGGGGAGCCCGATGATATTGCTGAGACTGCCCTCATACTCCCGCACATATTTGCGGCCCAGGCCCTGAATGGCATAGCCCCCGGCTTTGTCGCAGGGTTCTCCGGTATTCCAGTACCATGCAATTTCGTCAGGCGAAAGCTGATGAAAACGCACCAGGCTGACTGCGGCCTCCGTATGGGAATCCGCCCCTCTGAGCACGGTAAAACCGGTAATCACCCGGTGCTCTTTGCCGCTTAATCTGGTCATAATTCTGAAAAACTCCTCCCGGGAGGCCGGCTTTCCGATAATATCCCCCGCAAAATCCAGTGCGGTATCCGCGGCCAGAACCGTGGGAAGAGGGGAAGGGGAGGGTGAAGCAAGAGCAGCGGAATTACCGGCAGTCAGAGTCCTTGATACCGCCCGGGCCTTTTCAAGAGAAAGGCGTTTTACATAATCTCCGGGACTCTCTCCAGGATGCCGGGATTCATCGATTTCCGGCCGCACAACGCGAAATGAAAAACCGAGTTCCGTAAGAATTTCACGTCTTCTGGGCGAGCCCGAAGCCAGAATAAGATCATAAGTCATAGATTTCCAGAGAGCTTTTCGGAATTACCGCTTCATAAACAAGAGTAAGAATCAGATACACCAAAGGCCAGAAGAGCATAGTGGAGAGACATGACCAGAAGACATGATAGTCTGCGGTAACCACTCCGAAGATATGCTCAACCCAGAACAGCAGAAACTGCCCCAGACAGTTTACCGATCCTACCACCAAGGTTTTCTGGATCAGGGAATAATACCGGATATTCCGGAACTGGCAGGCCACAATCCAGGACATAAAGGCATAGGCGGCAGCATGTATGCCCAGGGTGGATCCCAGCATCAAGTCAAACAGAAGTCCGGTAAGCCAGCCGATGCCTACATTGACCTTTTCCGGAACCGCAATCACCCAGTAAAGCAGCACGCATACCACGTAATTCGGGGAAATGATATCCGCGGCCGCTGGAAGCTTGATAAGGGACAGCAAAAGCCCTAAGAGCAAGGATCCCCAGATCACAAAGAAGGCTCCGGTATTTCTGATATTCATGGCTGTCCTCCGGCGTTTCCCGGTTTCTGCGCTCCGTCCGTATTATCGCGGCGGCCCTCGCCGGCCCCGTCCGCCGCCGGGGTAAGCCCCCGGTAAATATCCTCTCTTTCGGATTCCGGCACCCATATTAAAAACATATGCCTCAGCCGATCCAGATAAACCGTGGGCTGCGCCTTAATTTCGGCAAACTGCAGACCTTCCCGGCGATCAAAGGCGGACACTCGGGCCACCGGATAACCCCGGGGAAATTTGCCCCCCAGTCCGGAGGTAACCAGAAGATCTCCCTCTCTGATATCAACATTGCGGGGCATGTTGACAATGCTGAGTTCATTTACTACCCCGGTGCCCGAGGCAATGGCCCGAATGCCGTTTCTCAGCACTACCACCGGAATGGCATGATTCTGATCCGACAGCAAAAGCACCCGGCTTACAGATTTTGAAACGCTGATAACCTGTCCCACCACCCCTTCTTCGTTTACCACCGGCTGTCCTTCATAAACATCGTCATTAAGCCCGCGGTTTATCATTACCGTCAGGGAAAAGGGGTTGGTATCCACCATTATGACCTCGGCCCCGATTTTCCGAAAATCATCCTGCAAGGGGGAATTACTGAGCCGTCTCAGGCGCTCGTTATCCTCCATCAGGCTGTCATACCGCAAAAGATCAACCCTGATATCCGCAATTTCGCTTTTCAGAAAATTGTTTTCCCGGAGGAGCTCCTGATAGGAATAGCGGCTTTCGGAAACACCCCGGCTTAAAGCCGCCGGAATGTTTGCCACGTAATAAACTGGGGTAAGCCAGCTTTCCAGCGTGTAGCGCAGATCCTTAAAATAATTGAAGTGCGAATCGCACACGATGAGAATAAGAGAAAGAATACCGCAGATGATGAAACGGGCGCTGGATGAAATGGTGTAATTCAGCTTGTCAGGCATGCCGCAGTACCTCTGAAAAAAAGCCCCGTTACCGAGGCTGATCCCGATGAGTTATCCGCGCTCGAACAGCGAATATCCGGTTGCATCGTAAAGCTCCAGGGCCCTGCCGCCGCCGCGGGCCACACAGGTCAGAGGATCCTGAGCCACCCGGACATTCACATTGGTTTTTTCCTGAATCAGGCGGTGGAGATTGCGCAGAAGCGCTCCGCCGCCGGTAAGCACTATTCCCTGATCCGAAATATCTGCCGAAAGCTCCGGACGCACATTGCCGAGGGCATCCTGCACGGTTGCCAGAATGTTTTTCAGGGGATCCTGAATAGCCTCCATTACCTCTGCCGAGGTAATGGTCACAGACATCGGCACCTGATTGACAATGCTCTGACCGCGAACCTCCATGGAGAGCTTTTCATCCTCGTCGTTTTCGCTGGCGCAGCCGATCTGAATTTTGATGTTTTCCGC
>NZ_JBGVBR010000046.1:0-2685 GCF_045225735.1 Succinimonas sp.
GCGCCCATCAGAATGCACTGGACGATCAGCAGGGCCAGATAATAAATGCTGCCTCCGAAAAGACCGATGCTGGCCACTGTGATAAAAACACCGGTCTGGACAATCAGCACAAGGATCAGCGGAATCATGAACGATCTGGTGGACAGGGAAACGATCAGGAAGATCACGACGGCTGTCAGGATGGTGATAAACAGATACTCGTTTCCAAAGGAGCGCGACATTTCAAGATTCATCGCCGAGTTGCCGATCAGATAATAATCTGCTTTGAATTTTTCCCCGCACGCAGCGGAAAGCCTGTCAATAAACCGGAATGTTTCTTCGGCTTCATCCGGATACCTGGTGGTGATGATCATGCGTGAGTGCTGATCCCCTGCCAGCTGCGCTTTCCCGGCAGTCAGCTGCTCCTTCGCATCGGAAAGCGCGGCTTTCGCCTCCTCTCCCAGCAGCGGTGAAAACCGCGGATCATGCTGAACCGTTCCGTACAGGAAGTCGAACAATTCCTCCATTGTCATGGTCCACTTCGGATCACTGTTTTCCAGGCCCGCCTTGTACAGGAACATCAGCTCCAGGGATGTCTCATTCAGATCAGACGAAAAAGCCGAAAACATGTCCGCCATCTGCTTCGGGGTCATCGGATCGTTCCCGGCAAGAAGGCTGACCATTCCGGCGTAATTTCCGATTTGTGAAAGCATCTCCCGCTGCTCCTCACTCATATAGGCCTCAAACATTTCATTCCCGGCAACATGATCGGAAAGGAAGGAAAAAAATTCCGCCGCTGTCATTTTCAGGGGCTGGTCTCCCGCATACCGCAGATAATAGATCATGGAGAGAACATCCCCGTTCAGTTTCATTCCCTCCTGCATTTCAGGCATGTTCTGCGCCATTTCCGCTGCCGTATACGGGGTGGCAAGCGCTGAATAATAACAGGTGACGGATTTGACCATGCTGTCTTCTTCCAGCATGCCGCTGATCCCGGGAATTTCCGGCTCATCATCGTTATGATAGACAAGCACAAGCATATTATCGGCGGGAAAAACCTCCGCCACCGGATCCTCCCGCTGCAGGGTATAAACAATGCCGGTCTGCTGCTGCAGGATGAATGCTCCGGCCAGCACAAGCACAAAGACTGCCGTGATCGCGGTATGTGCTTTATTGGAAAAGGTCGCGAGACCCTTTGTCGGGATTCGGAGGGATTTCTTGGTCGTTTTCCGGATCAGGCTGTCACAGGCAATCAGGATCCCGGGCATAATCACCAGCACGCAGAACATGCTCAGGAATACGCCTTTTGCCAGCACAACTCCCAGATCCGTCCCGATTTTGAAGCTCATAAACACGAGCATCAGGAGCCCGGCCACCGTGGTCATCCCGCTGGAAACGATCGACGGAAAAGCATTGATGACCGCTGTCTTCATGGACGCTGTGATATTGTCGTTTTTTGCCCGTTCCTGTTTGAACCGGTTGCTCAGGATGATGGAATAGTCCATGGAAAGCACCAGCTGCATGATCGCGGACATGGAAGCAGTCACGGTGGAAACGCTCCCCAGAAAGATGTTGGTTCCCTGGTTGATGATCACCGCAAACCCGATGCCCGCGAGAAACAGAAAAGGTTCGATCCATGACCCGCACATGACCAGCAGGATCAGCAGGATGGCGGCAACCCCGCAGAGCAGGATCCACGGCGGCACTTCTGGATTCCCGACGTCGTCATCATGCCAGGCAATCTCATAACCCTGAAATTCATGGTCAAGCGCCTTCTTGATGGATTTCATTTCGGCCGACTTGTAGCCGGCATCCGTGCTGACGACAAACAGCGTGTGGTCGTCCCGGTTATAATCCGGATCATCTGCCTGCCAGGTGACATCCGTCACATACGGAATGTTTTGCAGCCTGACGCGGATGTCTTCTTTTTCCTCCGGGTTCAGGTGGTCAAACATAACGCGGATTGTCTGACTGGTCTGCGCTTCGGGAAATTCGGCCGCCATGATGTCGATTCCCTGTTTCATGGCAGATTTGTCCGGCAGGTATTTTGTCAGATCTTCGTTAATTTCGACTTTTGTGAGCAAAAACGCGCTGACAGCCGCTATGAGCAGCATCAGAACAAAGACTGCCCGCCGGTGATCAACGACAAATGATGCCAGTTTTCTTTTCATCCATATTGCCTCATATGATTTCATCGCATCGTTTGTTTCTTCCTCTTTAGAGTATACCACAACACAGCCAATTCCCCAAACCAATTCCAAAAAAGCAGCGGGAATCATTTCCCGCCGGTATGGATTATTTCAGATAACCTTCCCTTGCCCGAATGCCAAATCGTTTTTCCAACAGATGCATCTGTTCGGTCGGGATCGTGCGCAGCACTTTCCCCATATCCAGGTATTCCGCAACTTCTTTTTCGTCCAGCATCAGGCTGATGTTACCGCCGTTGCGCTCGTCCCAGCCATGATCGTACATTTTCGTTGTCGTGCGGATCATTTCCACCATAAAGGGCGCTTCCAGAATATTCTTCATTTCCTGTTCACCAGCACTTTCTCTTCATATTCCTCGATCTGCGGATACCACTCGCCGTCGGCAGGTTTCCCGCAGCTGCGGCAATACTCGTCCCAAATTTCCCCGAATGGCAGGGTCTTCAGTTCTTCCTGCAGGACCATCAGCTTGCTGAACTGTCCGGCATCCTGAAGGGCTTTC
>NZ_JBGVBR010000047.1:0-4234 GCF_045225735.1 Succinimonas sp.
CTCGTCTACCGTTCCCAGATGATGAACTTTGTAACGGACTTTGCCGGATTCATCGATCCGTTTAACCTGGACGGCAGCATATCTGTACTTCCTGTCGGTATGTATGTACACCCGGTAGCGGGTGTTCGGATCCTCTTTGCGCGGCATAATCACCTCATCACAGTAATTGCATTTCTGTCAGGCTGGCGCAGAAAACGCGTAAATTACGAACCTGATACTCTCCGTTCCTGTTCCGGAACCGGTCACAGATAACAGTCGCCGTTTCAGGTTCATTTTAACTGCAATCTTCCCCGAACAAAGTTCCCCGGCCTCAAAAGGCGCGGCAGATCTGTTTTTCCGAGCATGCTTTCTGAAAAGCTTCCATACAGCCCTGCTCCTGCTGTTTCAGCATGAGTCTCCGTTGTCACCGGTTTCCGGAACACTCAGACAGCGTCCGCAGGATAACATTTTCCAAAGCATCTCCTCTTTTTGACAGCTGAACGGATATTGCTCCTGAATTTGGAGTAAAATCAGAGCACCGATTTTTAAGGACATCTTACAATGACATACAAATTTGACACCCTTCAGGTACATGCCGGACAGGAGCAGGCCGATCCTGCCACCGGAGCCCGGTCCGTGCCTATCTACCTGACCTCCTCTTACGTATTCAATAATGCGGAGCAGGCCACTAACCGCTTCAATCTCAGCGATCCCGGCAATATCTACAGCCGCCTCACCAATCCCACGGTAGAGGTTTTTGAAAAGAGAATGGCCGCTCTGGAAGGCGGCGTTGCCGCTCTGGCCACCAGCTCCGGACTTGCCGCGGTAAACTATGCCGTAATTGCTCTGGCCCATGCCGGACAGAACATTGTGGCAGCGCAGAATCTCTACGGCGGCACCTTTGAACTGTTCCACGACACCCTGCCCAATTACGGCATTACCACCACCTTTGTGGAGCCTAATGACTACGAGGGTTTCGAAAAGGCCATCGATGATAACACCAGGGCTCTTTATGCGGAAACTCTGGGAAATCCCAACTGCGATCCCGTGGATATTGAAAAGCTGGCCGACATCGCCCACCGCCACGGCATTCCTCTGATCATCGATGCCACCTTCACCCCGCCTTCGGTGATCCGTCCCATTGAGCACGGCGCTGACATTGTGGTGCACTCTGCCACCAAGTTTATCAGCGGCCACGGCACCGGTCTCGGCGGCGTAATCACCGACAGCGGCAAGTTCGACTGGAAGGCCTCCGGCAAATTCCCGGCCCTGACCGAGCCCAATGCCTCCTACAACAACGTGGTATTTGCCGATGCCTGCGGCCCGGCCGCCTTCGTGAACATGATAAGAGCCATTATCCTCCGTGATACCGGTTCCTGTCTGTCCCCCTTCCACGCCTTCCTGTTTATTCTGGGCCTGGAAACCCTGTCCCTGCGTCTCCGGAAGCATACCGAAAACGCTCTTAAGGTGGCGGCATTCCTGCAGAGTCACCCCAAGGTGGAAAACGTAAACCATCCCTCCGTAACCAGGGATCAGGAGCAGCAGACCATCTACAAGAAGTACTATCCGGAAGGAGCCGGCTCCATCTTCACCTTTGAGATCAAGGGCGGCATTAAGGAAGCGCAGACTGTTATTGATAACCTGAAGCTGTTCTCCCTCCTGGCCAATGTGGGAGATGCCAAGTCTCTGGCCATTCATCCGGCCACCACCACTCACGCCCAGCTTTCCGGCGAGGAGCTTCTGAAGCACGGCATCAAGCCCAACACCATCAGAGTCTCCATCGGCATTGAGGATGCGGATGATATCATTCAGGATCTGGATCAGGCATTAAGCAAGATCTGATAACCGCCCTTTTGGGATCAAGGCTCCCCGCTTTTTCGGACAAAGGCCGACAGAAACGGTCTTCCGGAAAAGCGGGGAGTTTTTATGCCGGAGCGAAAGGAAATACTCCTCAGGCTGCCCTGCATCCTGACAGAGCCTCAATCCGGCGTCCCCTTTCCGCAAATGAAATGATCCTGACTAACCGTTTTTGCGAGGCTTGTCTTGGGAAGACGCTGCGCTCCCGGATCCTGCTTCCTCCTGCGACTTCCGGTAAAGCTGCCAGGAATTTATGGAGTTATGCCAGATACTGTAGAAGCCGCCGGTGATGGCAGTAACCGGGGTAAAGAAGGTGTAGCCTGTCCAGATCATAAAGACGGTGCTTTTCTGGCCCAGAGCCTGGCCGGCGGTCACCGCATCCCCTGAGGATCCGCAGATCCGGCCAAAGAACCGCCCCAGGGCAAACTGCAGGAGACAGGCCGCCAGGGAAACCGCGGCTATTTCCAGGATCGCTCCCGTTCCCAGAGGAGAATGCATCAGGTACCGCACCGAAACCGCCATAGCCAGGGGCAGGGACACCAGCCAGAAATAAAAGGCCAGATCCGGTATTCTGGTAATCCAGTTCAGAAATCCGGGACAAACGAGGCGGCACAGCCCCACCGCCAGCACCGGCCCCATCAGCAGCGGCATTACCTTGATCATAATGACGCCGAAGGCCGCTCCGAAGGAAAACCCCGGCAAGGGGTGAGCAAAGGGCACCACCGCCGGGATCAGAACGGCGGAAAGGAGATTGGCCATAATGGTGTAGGCCATGATATGCTCCACGGATCCCGCAAGCTTCCGGACAATAACGGCAGCCGCCGTGGCCGTGGGACAGATAAAGGCCAGCATGGCGGCTTCCGCAAGAAAGCGGCATTCCAGATCCGGAAAAAGATACAAGAGCCACCCCAGCCCCGCAAAGATGCCGCCCTGCAGCAATAGCAGCGGAAGAGCCCACAAAGCGGGCCGGAGCTCCGTAAAGCGGATCTTGGCAAAGCTGATGAAGAGCATGACGAACAGAAAAAACGGCTGCGCCACGGCCACGAGGTTCAGCACGGTTTTTCGGGAGGGCAAAATTGAAAGCATTTGTTCCGGAAGCTCCCGATAAAGCTCATAAACCGTCACGTATGCCAGAATGCCCGCCAGAATTGCCAGCGGGAGAGACCAGCTGCTTAAAAAACGTCTCAGGGTCATTTTTGCCTCCGTGTCATGTGTCCGGAAGGAGATCCGGTAAAGGAGCCGCAGAAAAGGGCCGCGGCCCCGGAACCGGGAGAGTGAAGAGAGCCCTTTCATTATACCTGCGAAAACATCTCCGCCTCCTGAAAAACCTGCCATCCTCCCGAAAAACATCTCCCCGCCGGCGGGAATCTCGTCCCCCTGTCCGGAATTGTGGTAAGATCCCCCGCAACAGGACAGCCCGAAAGCGGGCGCTTTCGGGCCAAACCGCATATTGCGGCTCTGCCTCTCATACTTAGACTAATACTCAGAGAATATACAACATGACTGATACTGTTAAACAGAATCTCCCGGCTCAGAACATCAAGGAAGCTCAGGAGATCTCCTCCGGGATGAATACCTCTCTCTTTCTTCACATCGTTTCATACTTTTTTTTGCCGCTTTTCTTTTTGACCATTCCCAAGGTCTACAAGCTGGCCTTCCGGGCCTGGAAGCTTCTGGAAGCCGCCGGGGATAACGCTGCCAGTCTGGAAGCCGAAACTGTTTACAAGCTCCACAAGCTGAAATGGAATCTTTTTCTGGGGATGATTTTCGGGGGCATTGGCATTGGCGTTCTGAGCTGGATGCTCCCCGATAATGCCGGCTATATTATAGGCATGCTGTACGGCGTTTTCTGCCTGGTATGTCTGGCGTTCTTCATTTACGCTGACGTAACCGCCATGAAAAAGCGCTTCGCCATTAAGGGAGCCATTGACAAGATCGGCGGCTGATTACCCGGCTTAAGAAAGGACGGCAATACCGCCGCAGATCTGAAAGAACCCCGCATGCTGCGGGGTTTTCTGTTTTGAGGAAGGCGACGGTTAAGGCGGGTACCTGAACTCTTCTCTCCTTCTTGCTTTCGTTCTCCGGCCCTGCGGTTTTTGCAAAAGGCGGGATGGAAAAGATGGCCGACATTGAAGGGAAGGGATGAAAGGGACTGGAGTAATGAGAGAGCAAGGTAAGGAATGATTTTACCAGCCGGCCGGGGCTGTTTGAATGCTGCCCAGGCATGACAGGATCTGAGGCAGGACATAGCATGGGAGCGGGAACGGAAAACAGCGGACACCTCTCAGGCATTTCCCGCCATTGAAATTATGACAAAGTTTGTCCGTCTCCGACAATATTTTACAAATTGCAAAAACATGAGATCCCGGCAATAAATGGAAGGCAAAGTCTGCTATTC
>NZ_JBGVBR010000048.1:0-3147 GCF_045225735.1 Succinimonas sp.
GGAAACAGAACGGGGGAAAACCCGGACAGCAGATCCGGAGGAACGTCTAAGAGGGCGTTTTAAACCCCTGACTCCGGGAAAAACCGGCGATCTGACTTCAGAAAGACAGAAAGCAAAAGCCGGAAAGATCCGAAACTCTGTGCTGCCAGAAGCAGTCCTCGATGCTGAAGATGGTGAGGCTGGTATATCTGGAAAAGATACTGTTCCGAAACTCAAAGTATCGGAACAGTTAAATCGAACCGGAAGGCGCAGTCGCCTGGAAGTGCTGAATGATACCAGGCCGGCATTTCCCGTCTCAGATGGCAAAGAGTTCAGTAAAATCGTTTATAACGGGGAGCTTCGTCCCCCGGAGGATTCCTACGGGAGATTCTGGCCGGTTTTTATCATGCTATCCATAGTTCTAGCTGCGGGAGTAGGTTTTCTTTATTACACCGATGAAGGACGTAGGATCCTTTATTCCTATGTGCTAATGGAACCGCATCACATAGCAAAGGATCTCCGGAGCTTCCGGGAACATTCGGAAAGTCTGAGTAAGTACGATTCCGTTAATTTTGGGAGACACGGTCGGAGGAGCGGGAGATACAGCCAGAAGGAGATGCATTCCGAAATCGGGCCAGCGTCTTCGGAAAAACCGCTTATTGCAGTTGTTCCCCCTGATTCTGCACCGGGCTCTCTGAAGGACAATGCGAAGCTCGGTCAGGATTCCGACACTGGAAAAACTGACAAACCAGATAAACCTGCCGGGGAAGCAATTTCTTCGGTTAAGGCTCCGCGGCCGGTAATAAGCAACCCGGCAGAGTCTGCTCCGGAGAAAACGGAGATTGCGGTAATACCTGCGGCACCGGTTACCGCCGGCACTTCAGGAGAAAGTGCGCCTCCGGTAATTGCGCCACGGCCGATAATAAGCATCCCGGCTGAGATTCTCCCGGAGAAAACAGAGATTGCGTCCGGACCGGAAGGGACTAATACCGCCGGTGCTTCAGGAGAAAGCGCACCTCTAGTAATTGCACCGCGGCCGATAATAAGCCAACCGGCAGAGGCCGCCCCGTTGAAAAAGGAGACCGCGGGCAGATCTCAAGTACCGGATAATGCGGGAACTATGGGAGAAAGCGTGCCTTCGGTAACCGCACCGCGGCCAATAATAAGCAAATCAGCAGAGATTTCTCAGAATAATACAGAAACTGGGGCAGAGATTGCAGACACGGATCTTTCTGGAAAAGCCTCATCTTTAGTTACAGCACCGAGGCCGATAATAAGCTCACCGGATACTCCGGTATCGATTCCTGACGATCATGCCGTAGAGCAAGCCTCTGTGCCACAAAAGACTCAGGAGAATAAAAATACCACAGGGGGAGCTTCTAAAAAAACGACAGACAAGAGATCCGGAACTTCTTCGCAGAAAAATTCTGGTAGTAATGCAGCCCAGGGCCGTAAGGCAGCGGGAACACCGGCCGTAAATACAGGAAAAAAATCCAATAAGCCAAATTATTCCCGTCGTAATCCTAGACAGAGGAATGGTGGTAAAAAGAAGTAACAGTCAGACGCATTCGAAATAGGCCTCTTCTGCACAGAGGTTATCATTGTTCTAAGTTAACGGCATAAGGAGGCTGCTGGTTGTT
The DNA here is from genome assembly GCF_045225735.1 of Succinimonas sp. Taxonomy (NCBI): domain Bacteria; kingdom Pseudomonadati; phylum Pseudomonadota; class Gammaproteobacteria; order Aeromonadales; family Succinivibrionaceae; genus Succinimonas; species Succinimonas sp. The sequence goes on from NZ_JBGVBR010000048.1 coordinate 1,620, forward strand.
TGCCGTCACTGTCTTTGTTAGAGTTAGCCTTTGTTAGAGTTAGCACAATTCTAAGCAATGCTGATTGATCGGTGCCCTAAAAGACTGGTACTCCATAATTAGTTCAAGTCAACCGTCATCTGCGATCTTTGAAACATTCTAATATTGCTGCACCGTAGACACATTTCTGCTTTGTCTTTGATTACTTTGGCCCTTGTTACTGTAATCTCGTTTATATACTCTTTAGGATACGGATCTCAATTTCACTAAACCATAAAGAAAAGAAATTTTTCAAACGTTTTTTTTTTTTTATACTTAAAAGCGAGGCCGACTGGAAAGACATCTTTCTGAGATGTTTGTTCTAGATTCGGCGGCAGATTTGAATTCAAGGAGAAATGCGAATGAAAAACCGTCTTGAGTATAACGTGGATATCGTTTTCTGCATTGATGTTACCGGGAGTATGGGGCCCCTTCTTGAAACGGTGAAGGAGAATGCTCTTAGTTTCTATAATGATCTCATGAACGAGATGATGCAGAAGGGCAAGAATATTGATGTCATAAGAGCTCGTGTTGTGGCTTTCAGGGATTACCTTGCTGATGGCGGTAATGCCATGTTGATTACTGATTTTTATGATTTGAAAGAACAAAGCGATATGTTTGATAAAGTCATAAGATCTCTTCATCCAGAAGGAGGCGGGGATGAACCTGAGGACGCTTTAGAGGCATTGGCCTATGCTATCAAATCAAAGTGGACAACCGGAGGGGACAAGAGACGTCATTTGATAGTAGTGTGGTCTGATGCTTCTACTCATGAAATTGGCTTCTCTTCTTCTTCAGCATCCTATCCTAAGAATATGGTTAAGTCATTTGATGAACTAACCAATCTGTGGGATGGTGAGTCTGAATCCGGAGGGTGCATGGACAGTAATTCCAAGCGTCTGTTGATTTTTGCTCCGGAAGCTGAATACTGGACAACTATTGCAGATACGTGGGATAACGTTATTCATTTTCCTTCTACAGCCGGAAATGGACTTGATCGCTTATCTTACAGAGAAATTCTTTCGCAGATCATTAATAGTATTGCATAACTTCTGCAGGTAGATTCATGAATATTAATGGTTATGAGATTTTAGGAGATTTTTCTGCAGAAAATGCCGGATGTTCAGTATGGGCGTACTGCAGGAAAGATGGACACGATTTCTTTATTAAGAAATTTACTAGTGTAACATATCCTGTTTCTAATAAATTATCACCTGCAATTCTTGAAAAAAAGAGAAAGAAATGTGATAAGTTTTATAAAGAAAAAAAGGAATTTTATAACCATTTATCTCAGTGTCATACAGGAAATATCATAAATATTTGTGATTTTTTCAGATATGAATCATCGTATTATGTTATAACTGAGAGGGAAATGCGTCCCTTTCTGGATGTTAAAACTGTCTCTGAATTGGACAGTGATAGAAAACTAACATTGATTAAAGCAGTTTTAAACAGTTTTGTGACTTTAAGTGACAAAGGTGTAGTTCACTCAGATGTAAAACCTGCAAAT
>NZ_JBGVBR010000049.1:0-8307 GCF_045225735.1 Succinimonas sp.
TGATTGCTAAGACGAAGGCTCCGCATCGAAAGATACGGGGCCTTTTAAGTCTGGGCCCCGCCGATTCAGTGCGTTCCGGAGTTTGCCGGAGAGAGTCGTTTTTTCCGGAAACGGGAATTTCCTGTATCGTTCTACTACACGAACCAGTCCTTGTTTCCCGCCCATTCATCCTGCTGTCGCATCTCATTCAGCAAGCAATCCGCTCTTAAGTCGCTATGCGATGGTTTAATCGTTATTTTTTGCCGTGTTCAGATACAGGCTCTTTACAAACCGTTTCCGGAGTTTAAAATGCATAATTATACCGACAGACATTTTATAGCTTTCCCGGCTCGGCCATCTTTTGATGGAGAGTTGTTTCCAAAGAGCTGGGAAAACCGGGAATTTTGCTGCTGTCATACTGAGAGCCGCAGCACAGGGAGACCTTATGGATTTTCAGGAGCTTTTGAAATCTGAGAGCTACGACTTTATCCGCCGGAACGAGAGACTGGGAGACCGCATCATGCTCCTGGGACTGGGAGGCAGTCACGCCTACGGCACCAGCAGTGAAGGAAGCGATGTGGATTTCCGGGGGATCACGCTGAACCTGCCCTCGGATCTCATCGGCCTCACGGAATTTGAGCAGTACGTGGATGACAAAACCGACACGGTTATCTACAGCTTTAACAAGATGGTGAAGCTTCTTCTGGAATGCAATCCAAATACCTGCGAGATCCTGGGACTGGATGATGATCAGTACCTGATAAAGTCTCCCCTGGGGCAGGAGCTCATCGACAATGCCGGGATTTTTCTGTCCTTAAGGGCGGTAAAGAGCTTCGGAAGATACGCTAATGATCAGCTCCGGCGGCTCCAGAATGCCCTGGCCCGGGATAAGCTCCCTCAGGCGGATCGGGAGAAGCACATTATGAATTCCGTAAAGAGCGCCATCGAGGAGTTTAACCGGAGAAACCGCGGGGAAGGGCTGGATCTCAGCGATTTCAGGCTCACCATTGATAAGTCCGCCGATCCCGATATGGATGCGGAGATATTCGCCGACGCCACACTGCATCACTATCCCCTGAGACGGTTTTCGGATCTGGCGGGACAGATCCGGGGCGTGCTCCGGGAATATGACAAGCTTACCGGCCGCAACAAAAAGAAGGATGACAACCATCTTAACAAGCATGCCATGCATCTTGTGCGGCTCCTTCTGATGGCCCGGGACATTGTGGAAAAAAGAAGAATCATTACGCACCGCGCGGAGGATCTTCCGGTGCTTCTGGCCATCCGGAGAGGGGACTACATGCTGAGCGACGGCACCTATTCCGGGGATTTTTACGCTCTTGTGGACGAATATGAGAGAAAGCTGGACGAGGCCGTCCGGCGCACTAGTCTTCCGGAAGAGCCGGACATGGCGGCGGTGGGACGTTTTGTGGAACGGATTAACTACTATGCGGTGACCGGGAGACTGGGCTCCTCCTGAAAAGGTGTTTAAGCCTTGGAACAGGAATTCTTCCTGCCGCGCGCCTGTCATTTAACTATTTACCAATTGGGCCGTATCCCATTGGTCTTTGCGGTTTTTCCGGAATAACGGAGAAGCTGCTTTATGCCTGCAGGGCCCGTAACCCTGACATCACGGAGGATGCAGATATGGATATGCAGAAGGAAATTGCCGACAGACTTAACAGGATCGAGGAAGAGCGGGGCGTACGGATTATTTACGCCGCGGAATCCGGCAGCAGGTCATGGGGACTGGCTTCTCCGGACAGCGACTATGACGTCCGGTTCATTTACGTAAGGCCGCTCCCGCAGTATCTCCGCATCAACGAAGGAGCGGACTTTATTGAGTGGCAGCTGGATGCGGTTTACGACATTAACGGCTGGGATCTTAAAAAGGCTCTGGGACAGCTTTACAAGGGCAATGCCTCCATGTTTGAGTGGCGGCATTCCCCCATAATCTACCGCACCACGCCGGAATGGGACAGAGTAAGCGGGGTGTTCGGGGCATACTTTTCAGAAAAGGCTCTTGTCCGTCATTATTACGGTCTCGCCAAAAATACCTTCATGAACCATCTTCAGGGGGACAGCCTGAGCTACAAGAAGTATTTCTATGCGCTCCGGCCGCTTTTGTCCGCCCGGCATATCGAGATCCGGCACGAATTTCCGCCGCTGCTGTTTACCGAGCTTCTGGAGAGGGATCAGGATCTGCCCCGGGAACTCAGAGGTGCCATAAGCGGCCTTTTGGACATCAAGAAGCAGATAGCGGAAAAGGATCTCCGCCCCCGGATCCCGGTAATCAGCGCTTTCATTGAAACTGAGCTTGAGGCCCAGCAGGAAATGCTGGCCGCGCTGCCCGATGACCGGAAGCGGGATTACGATGCCCTGAACCGGGTTTTTCAGGAAATTATCTTTTTGCCGAACAACTCCGCGCAGCCTGCGCGCTGAAAAGAAAAAAGCCGTTCCCGGCGGACTTAGCCGGCAGCCCGGAGAGCCTGCCGGCGGCCAGAGATTAAAAATCTATGTTTGATTTGCTCTGGGGAGCTTTTACAGTGATGCTTTCGAGCTTCATATCTACGGGAACGTTGGGAATATCGACTTCTATGTAGTTCTTGGGATTCTTGGGGTCTTTGACAGTGCCTTTCACATCATGCACGCCGGCCTCAAGATTAATGACATGCACCATCTCAAAGGTTTGCATCCCGTACTCGGCATATGTTCCGGACCCGGTCAGATGCTTAAGGTTATTAATCATGCCTTTAAAATCTTGACCGGTTAATGTGCATCCGAGCGTTACGACAGTTTTAACTTCCAGAGTGTTATCGTCTCTTTTGCTGACGCGATTCGTGCAGCTGAATGAAGAAGAAATATTATGCTTAAACAGAGTGCTCAAGTCCGGTATCATGGGATGAAGGCAATTCTGCTGATTTTCTATTAAGTTCTCTTTAGCATCCATGCCCATATAATTCATCGACATAAGATTGGGCATCCCTCCCTGCATCACGAAGCTGGATACAAAACCCCGGAACTTTTCCGGAACCATCTGGTTAAAAACTTTCTCGGCATTATCTTTACGCTGTTCTTCGTTCGGCCCCCAGGAGAAATCGTTATCCCCGAGTTTTAAACTCTCTCCCAGAGTATCTCTCAGGAATACATCATGAACTGTAGTGGGGGTAACTGCCTTAAGTCTGGAATGCAGCTCAGCGGCATAGTGGTTATTGACGGCCTCTTTTGTGAGCACGCTGTTCGTAATAACCTTATTCAGATGCTCAGCGGTTATGGCGTCCACAGACAGCATATTTTTGAGCATTTGATTATTATTCATCTTGCTGGCGACATCTTCTATTACCTTTTTGTAATTACCCTTGAGGTCATTCAAATATTCTGTATTGTCGACAAGAGCGCAAAGCGTCAGATCTCTCATCACCATCCTGGCGAGGTTCCGAGACTGAGGCCCATTCATTTTCATCTCATCGGCAGCTTTGTCCAGCTCCTTGTTGAAGGACTCATCTTCGTTCAAAGCCTCCAGCGCTATCAGACGTTCTGCTGCTGTTTTCATTTGCGGCGCCGGCTGGTCATCCGGGGCTATTATGGCTGTGTGGTCATTGCCAGTGCTCATATGGTCTCTGATTTCGTCCATAAAGGAGTTAACAAAGCTGAATTTGAGTTCAAGCTTGCTTTTAAGTGCCGGAGTCATCGTTTCTGACATGCTGTCAAGACTGTCCTTAAGAGCTGTCTTAAGACCCTTGAGAGCTGTTAAAACTTCAGGTGTTACGCTAGTGTTTACAAGCTCTTTAGGAAAGACGGAGCAGGAGAGGGGGAGAGCATGCCCGACATGAGAGAAAAATTCTTTCATGTGTCCGGACATTTCGTTCTTGTCGGTAATGCCGGTTACATCCTGGAAAAGCTGTGTCAGCTTGTGAATTCCGGATATGCGCTCCAGCGGATTGGATGATTGCAGTTCTTTAATGCTTACCAAAAGAGAGTGCTGGGCTTTGAAAATGCCGGCATATTGCTTCAGGGCCTCAGGGGTGATTTCTTTGGAGCCATGATCGCTGAGATGGTCGAATACCTGCAAAATGCGGGTTCCTTCCATTTTGGGCAGCATGTTTTTGATATCGGCAAACTGCTTTATGGTACTGTCGGAAATGTCTTTCTGGTAGTTGCCGCTGAGTCCCCGTACGATCTCCCCCAGCTGCTTGTCAGTCAGGTTCAGATCGGGCAATTGCTCTTTAAGCTTTATCATGGCGCCGCTGTAGCGGAAATTCGAATCCTTTTCGGTATAGTACTGGGGATTTGCAGCCTGCCGCAGATTGCCGGCCTTGGACAGAGCTCCGTTCTCCCCGAAAATCTTCGTCATGAAAGCCCTGTCAGTTTTTTGATTTCCGCTGGCGGGAGCGCAGAGGCTGTCATAGATTTCCGCAAGCTTGCGGGCGGTTTCCGTGACATCCTTGCCGGAGGTAAGAGCTTTTTCCGCAAAGGCTGACATCCTGTCATTGATTTCAGCCATAATGTCCTGAAGGATCTGGTTAATTTTGTCCTGGATTCCCCTGGTTCTGGGCTGGGAGAGCAGAGTGTTCAGGGCGGAGGCCTTTTCCTGCGCATTGATGCAGGCAAAGGCTTCAGGATTTGCGGTGATACGGGATAATATGGCATGGGTCATATGCAGGTCATTATTGGCGGTCTTCAGGTGGGCGGCATATTTGTGGATGAATTCCGCCGGGGTCAGCGATTCGCCTTTTATGGGAATGCCGGCTTTGCCGGAGCTGCCTTCCTGAGCAATGGTCATCAGCTTGATGTCCTTAAGGGTTACGTTGTTGGACTTCCAGGAAAAGAGATCGCTCAGCATGGAGGAAACTTTCTGTTCGTTCTCCTGAGCCCCCGGGGGCGGGGCTGCGGAGCTGCTTTTCTCGGCAATGCTTTTAGTCAGGGCTGTCTTGAGCACTTCGTTAAATGAGGCATTGCGCTGGAGCGCGGTCACCTTGTCAAACTGCCGCTGCTGCTCCTTGTACTGGGAGTTAAAGAGCCCCTTGAAAAATCTGTAAATGCAGTTATCCCGCTTTTTAGGAGGATTAACCACGATGAGTTCGCCTTTGGAATCGAGAGAAAAGGCTCCTTCCTGATCCATGAGACTTTTTATGCGGTCACTCAGGGTATCCTTGACGGAGTTGAAATCATACTGCCGAAGATCGGAGGTTTTCAAAGCGGCAAGCTCGGCGGTGTTCAAAGCGCCAAAATTAGCGTGGTCGGTCATGGTGATAATCCTTCTCAGTTGAGTGAAGGGGAGCTATGCGTCTCGTCCTTTCAGCATGGCAAAGAATCCGCTGCCATTTTATGTCTTATCTGCTATGAAAACGCTCTCACGGAAAAAAGGTGACAAATATTTTTGCCGCGGCAATGCAGCGCCTGCGAACAGAGGCGCTCAGACTTCTAAAAATACCGAGCTCCCGAAAAAGTTCGGCTCTGTGTCCTGACTGTTTCCGTCCTCACTCTCATGTTCCAGAAGATCGGTATTTTCCAGAAACTTCTCAATCAGGAGCTTTTGCTTCCCCAGGGCTTCCTCAAAAGCGGCGGCCAGACTGTCAGGAGCCTGGTTCTCGGCGGTGAGATCCAGAATCTGCTCCAAAGTCAGGGCCTGGTAACGCCAGCTGAACTGAAAAAGCTCCTGGTGAGTGACGTTTTCAGCGATAAGTTTGGCCATGGACTCAGGCGTCAGCCGAAGCCGGGGCAGGGAATTTTCAATCACGAGACAGCCGGAGGCGTTTTTAAAGGTGATCCGCGTTCCGAAATCCGGAGAAAGCTCCAGCCGGTTCAGGGATTCCTGCAGCATTTCCTCGGTTATGCCCATGCGGGACAGCAGATCCTGAAAGACGCTTCGGGCTCTTTTAATGTCCTTGTCAGTGACCAGAACGGAGTCTTCGCTGTTATCCTCAGGTTCCGTCTCCTCTTCCTCCGGCTCTCCGGAAATCAAAAGGGCGGTTTTGGCGAAGCTGAACAGGCGGCGGTTAAACATTTCCGGGGTCAGTCCCTCCTCTTTGAACTCCGTTCTAAGGCCGATAATATTCCGATCCGGGAGGAGCACTAAGGAGGCCCGTCCCAGAAGGGGAGATTCCAGAAGCCGGGCATCCATGCGGGCGTATTCATCAAGGAGCGTCTTCAGGCCATCTTCCTGCGGCCTTTCATCCTCTTCGGAACCGCAAAAGGCCACGGAGAAGCGCAAAAGAGGGGCTCCGCCGTCAGGGGCGGGAGTTTCCCCGATAGAGCAGACCAGCTTGTCATTCAGGGTAACGGTGTAGTCTCCGGTCAGTTCTTCGGCTTCGATTTTTGCCTGATCCCCGGGTTTTACCCCCAGAGAATTGGCGAAGTTTTCAATGTAATCTTGCAGCATGGTTATCCTGTTAAGTCGCAAAAGGATCAGGGGGAACAGAGGCGGAACTCCGAGGCTCCGATGCGATGCCTGTCTTCCGCCGGAAATGATGTCTTAAGAGTAAGGTAAGTCAAGATCGCAGGCGTGACAACAGCGGAAGGCTTTTTTTATGAGGGAGCTTACAGACGGGTTTTGAAAAGTGATAACTCCTTCCCGGATGATGCTGATCCGGTCTTCCGGAGGGGAGAATATTCCGGCCGCGCTGCCCCGGACCGGAAAGGTGATTATGACGCCCGGAACCGGGTTTTCATGAAAGCGGGGCTGATGTCAGATAAGAGCTCCGCAGCCGGAAACCGCTGTCAGGAGCGGTTCCGGGCCGGGCTGCCGCGGTAAGCCGCTCCGGCGGGTTTTCATGGCGGCATGATTTATTTTGAGTATTCTGTCAGATTCTTAATCGTTCCCCGTCCAAAAGATGGTCTTTTCTGAGATAATGTTATCATCTTCGCAATTTTAATATGCAACTGAAATATTTTACAGTAAATATGTGACAGCACAGGTGTTAAATTTGATACCATGACCATGAATGACGAAAAGCATTTTACCCTCGAAGAGCTAAGCGCCCTGACCTCTCTGTCTCGCCGCACCATCCGATTTTATATGCAGATCGGCATCGTGCCGCGTCCCGAGGGGGCCAACCGCGGAGCGTATTACCTGGTAAGCCATCTTGACCGGCTGCTGGAAATCCGCAAATGGCAAAATGCCGGCATCAGCCTTAATCGCATCCGGGAGCTTCTGGATAATTCCGCCGGGGCCGCGGATATTCCGGCAAGACGCCGCAGTACCGGTGATATTTCAGTAAAGAGTCATATCTTTCTGAGACCCGGGGCGGAGCTGGTTATCGATCCCGCGGAGGCCGGCTTTACTCCTGAGGAGGTACGGGAGCTCACGCAGGGTATTATGCGTTGTTTTGATCAGATCAAGCAGAATCAGAATCAGCCAGTAATTGACAACACACCTAACGGAGAACAAAGCGATGAAGAGCGAAGCGAAGAATAAAGGAGCCGTTCTGAAGGATAAAACGGGACATCCGGTGCCGCTGACCGGCATCAGTGTCACTGCCGAAATAAACGATGTGCTTTCCCGGGTTACCATGACCCAGAACTATGAAAACAAGGAAAGCAAAAACATTGAGGCCGTGTATTCCTTTCCTCTGCCTCTGAACGGCATTCTGCTGGAATTCACCGTAACCATTGACGGCAAAACCAAGCACGGCGAGGTGCTGAAGAAGAACAAGGCCCGGGAAGTTTACGAGGACGCCGTGGAGAAGGGGGACTCCGCCGCCATGCTGGAAAAGATCGACGAGGGCCTTTACAGCATGAGCGTGGGGAACATTCTGGCCGGTCAGAAGATCTCCATCTCCTTTACCTATGCCGAGTTCAATATTTGGAACGGTTCCCTGCTGCGGTTTTATCTTCCTTCGGTGGTGGCTCCGAAATACGGTTCTCCCGAAAAGGCCGGCATTGAAGCTTATCAGGCTCCCGTTACCGCTCTGGAGGCCAAAAACGCCCTGATCTGTGAGGTAGTTGTTACCGGGGCTTTGCAAAAATTTGATATTTCCTGTCCGACCCACAGCATGGAGCGCTCGGAAGGGGAGGACGGCGCGCATTTTGCAATTTCCGCTTTTGCCGATCGGGATCTCATTCTGGAGATCCGGAATCCGGCCGAACCGGCTCCTTATGCCTGTCTGGGCCGTGATGGAGAGGGGTACGTGGCTGCCGTGGCCATAACTCCGGATTTCGGCGCCGAGGACAGCAGACTGCCCCGGGATCTGGACATCATTGTGGACTGCTCGGGATCCATGAGCGGTGATTCCATTTCTCAGGCCCGGGTTGCTCTTTCCCGGATTCTGGAGCTGCTCAGAGATACGGATTCCTTCAACATTATCCGGTTCGGGAGCAGGGTGGTTC
>NZ_JBGVBR010000050.1:0-4515 GCF_045225735.1 Succinimonas sp.
GGCGGAACCGGCTGTTCAGTCTCTGGATGAGGAGACCTTCATTCAGGCTCAGCTTGAACATATACATCGTATTGATGCCACCAACACCCTGATCATCACCATTCTGTTTGTGCTGGATCTTCTGGCGCTGCTTATCAACCATATGTCCATGGAGAAGTGGGAGCGCAAGGCGGTGGCGGAACGGGATCAGGCAAAGGAGACGGCGTTAAAGGATCCTCTCACCGGAGCCAAAAACAAGCATGCCTTCCTGCAGAAGGAGCGTGAAATCAATACTGCCATCACCGAAGGCCGGGCAGAGAATTTTGCGGTGGTGGTCTGCGATGTGAACGGACTTAAGATGATCAACGACACTCAGGGACACAAAGCCGGTGATGAGTATATCCGTCAGTCCTTCATGATTATCTGCGACATCTTCCAGCACAGCCCGGTTTACCGCATCGGCGGCGATGAATTCGTCGTTGTCATGACCGGACGGGACTATGCCATACGCCAGGTGCTTTTACAGACTCTGCATGACTGTTCCGTGGAAAATATTGCCAAGGGCGGAGCAGTGATTTCCGGCGGCGTTTCTGATTATATTCCGGGGAAAGACCCCAGCTTCCACAACGTGTTCGGCCGCGCTGACAACCTGATGTACGAGGAAAAGAAGCTCCTGAGAAAGCTTGGCTCCGTTACCCGGGAAGATGCCGAGAGAGCGATTGATGCCGGCATCCCCGCAGTGAACGCCAGGATGAACGGGGTGAGCACTTCGGAGAAAACACCGAACAGCAAGCGCCATATCCTGGTTGTCAAAGACAGGAACGTGAACCTGATGATGCTGGATAATATTCTTCAGGAACAGGAGTACGACGTTTTGTATGCCAAAGACGGCGCTGATGCCATGGAGCTGGTCAGACACCACAGGGAAGACATTGCCATCGTCCTTCTTGATCTTGAGAATCTGAAGATGCTGCATCTTAATGGCGAGCATGGCATGAAGGTGCTTAATGACACCCGGGATATACCGGAAACGGACTGACACAAAAAGATAAACAGCAGGCTGCCGGAAATCCTTCCGGGGATCCGGCCGTAACCGTCCGGCTTGCTGCCTCCTGGCGGGGGAACCGCTCCGCCTTTCTCTTTCATCTCTGCAATATCTCAAAACTCCGGAAACAGCCTCTTCTTCTGTGAGCGGCTTTCCTTGTCTTAAAGCTTCGGCGGAACCGGGACAAATTTAATGCGGCGGACGTATCCTGAGACTGCGATCTGTAACCAATGCCGGAGTTAAACGTTATCCCGGAGAGATGCTGTGAATGCCAGCCGGAAAAATCTGCCCGGAACTGTTCCGGAGCGTGTCCGCATCTTCCGTCCTTCTCCGGGGGAGCGCGTGATTTTGCGAATTCTCGCATTCTTTTGCGGCTTAAAATTTCAAACTAATTGTGTTTGCGGAAGCGGTAAAGTATTGTTTCAGGTGTGGTTTTGTTTTTCAGTATTTGACTGTAATCAGGGATTCAGATGAAAACATTAGATGATTACAAGAGTTTTCTGGCAGCCTTCAGGAAGCTCACCGGCATTGAAGCCTTTAATCCGGATGAAACGGGGCTGGTATCCGTCAGCGTGGACGATGACTTCAACATTAATCTCCAGTTTATTCAGCACAGCGGCAAGGTGCTGTGTTTCGTGGAGGTATATCAGCTGCCCTCTGAGGCCCCCCGGGAGGTTTACCGCGAGCTCCTGGCCGGAGGTCTGTTCGGCCGGGATACGGCAGGCGGCTATTTCAGCCTTGAGGAAGCCTCGGAGACGGTGGTTTACAACTATTTCTTTGACGGCAGCGCCCTGGAGGCCAATCCCGAGGAGCTTTCGGATTCTCTGGAAAATATCATGCAGGTCTGCGGCCTCTGGCGGGATCGCATTAAGGATCTTCTTTCCGGTGAGACGCCGGATAATCATTTAGATGAGCATTTCGTGGCGGACAGAATAATGCTGACCCCTTGATTTTTTAAACGCTGACAGGCGAGGAGAGGTCTATGACCGGAGTAATGAATTCATTTGAGACCATTGCCAGAGAGGCATGGCTCACATCCCGTGATGTGGTGGTGAATGAGGCCGGAGACAAGGCGCAGCGGGGGAATCTCTTTTTTTCCGCCGGCAGGGAAGTCAATGACAACACCATGAGGGTCTTTCGGCAGGCTCTGTCTCAGAAGTACGGTGTTTTCGGGGAACACGCCTTTGACACGGTGGTGGGCGCCCGGAGTCAGATGCATAAATCACTGCGCGTCTGCGATATCAGGGATGTGCTCTCCAGTCTGGAAACCGTTAAAAAGACCCGGCTCATCTGCGAACTCAACCGGCAGCTGGATACGGATCCCAAGATGCTGCAGATGCCACTGAAAGATCAGGATCAGGTGCGCGATGCCATAAGAGCTCATTTAAAGCATAACAGCTACACCGGCGAGCTCCGGAAGACGGAGGATCTGAGCCGGGTGGCGGCGTCTATTATCAAAGAGCACATCGAAAATCATGAGAGTTTGAATGATCCGGTTAAAACCGAGGATTTTCATGAATTTCGCAAGGATGTGTCAAAGGAACTGGGAGACCGGGATCCGGCGGGGCTCAGGAATCTTTCCGCAGTCATTGACAAAAAAGAAGGCTCTGTGGAGGATCGGGTCAAAAGCGGCGTTCTGGGCGCCGGGCAGAGAATCAACCGTTCCTCTGTTAATCCCATGCTCTTCCAGGAACTCAAATCCAACGGCGTGGAACCGGGCTTTATCTATACCAATGACTGGTCTGCCAATGATACCCGGGGCCTCATGGCCGATTATACATCGGAGGAAAGTCTTGAGGCTCTGGAGAAATTGAAAAACTTCTCTCCGGCTCTCCGGGAGAAGTGCGCTGGCAAAACCACCCGGGAGCAGATTATGCTCTGCGGCCGGTCCCATCCTGCCTGCATGTCAGCGGTGGCGGAATTCATTATCGAAAGGGAGATGGAAAAACCGGACAGCCGGCTCTATCAGGCCTTTATGGATAAGAGAGGCATGATTAACACCGCAGAAAACTGGCAGGATGCGGGCTTTGACTACATCAAGAAGGAATTCTTCGCCGAAATCCGGGATGCCATTCTGGCCGTAAACGACAAGGATGGCGATTATGAAAAGTCTCCGGTGTTCAAGCATTTTACCGACCGGCATATTACCAAGCTGGACTATAACGAAAGCGCCCGGATCGTTAATTATGCCAAGGGATCCGAAGGCAAATTCATGCGTCCGGAACGGATTATCACCGGCCGCAAGTTCGGTCAGATTTACCGCCTGCAGACCGCCACCACTGCCGACAAGTCTTCCGCCGGCGCCGTTACCGAGGCTCTGGCCAATGACCTCTCCCGCCTGGCCGGCGTGCCTACTCAGGAGCTCCGCATCGTCCGGGGCAAGTATTCCGACGGGCATCCGAAGCTGATGCTGGAGGCGAAGTTTGCCAAAGGCTACCAGGACATGGAGAAGGGCTTTATCAAGGACGGCCAGATCGTGACTCCCGAGGGGCAGAAAACGGAAAAGCTCGGCAAGTACAAGGCCTTCTTCCTGGTCACCGCGGATCGCGATGCCGTGGGTTCCCGGGGGCAGAACAAGGGCTTTAAGGACGGCAAGTTTTTTGCCATCGATCCCGGGCATTCCCTGGAAAAGAACGGCCGCTTCCTGGAGGTGGATGACAATCTGAACTTCAAGGATACCTTCGGCTTTTCCACCAAACCCCGCTTTAAGAACTTTTCGGTGTTTGACGATGATACCCGTTTTGAGAAGTTCAAGGGCGTGCTGGAGCTCAGAGATCTGAAGAATTCCGATAAGGCAGATGGTCTTTTCAGGGATTATCTCACCGCTTTCAACCCTGATGAACCGAATATTTCCGCTCCGGAAAAGCAGCTCCGGGAACAAATTAAGGCTTCCATTCTGGAGAAGCAGAAGGAGTTTAACGACAGTCTGGACAAGATCCTCACGGTGTCGGAAAACCAGCTTCATCTCTATGACGATCTCGCCGGAGACGGCCCCGAGATGCAGGAAAAGGCCATTGAGACTATTGAAAACCTGGAAAAGCTGACATCCCCCACTACCTGGGTCAGCCCTAATGGCGAGGTTGCCCTGAAGCACCTCTCCGTGATTCCCCAGAACCGGATGCCCTGGCGAGCTCATGTGGACGGGGATAACATTGTCTATCACTGTGATAAGCCGCTGAATCGGGAGGCCGCAAATATGCTGCGGGCCATGGGAGTGACTGCCGGTGTCAATGTGGAGATCGATGCCGAAGCCTGCGTCAGGATCACTGTTTCCCGGGCCAATGCCGGCAAAGTCTTTGAGGTGTTTTCCGAAAAGAATGTGGCGAAGATGACCCATCCGGATGAGGCCAGCGAAAGACAGATGGGCGGGAACGGACTTACGGCGGCTAAGAATTACAGTTCTCCGGTGATTTCGGCTCCTGCTGCCGGCCCCGCTCCGGATCCCTCGGTGCCCCCGTTCCCTATTCCTGACGATCTGGATGTGGAGATCG
>NZ_JBGVBR010000051.1:0-6396 GCF_045225735.1 Succinimonas sp.
CGGTACAGGGCTTTTGTAAATAAAATTGCCATTAGGATTAACCGGACAATTCCCGGTAGCGCCGGGGGTTTCCGGCGGCTTATGAAAAGACCGACAGCTTATGGGATACCGGCAGCTCTGGAGATGCCGGTATCAAGAGGAGAACATGATATGAGCGGACCCAAGGACAGCAGAATTTCCCTGGAGGAGAGACGCCGGCGGGAGCTGGAGCGTAAAAGACGGGAAGAGCTGGAGCGCAAGAGACGCGAAGAGGAAAGAAGACGCCTGATGGAGGAGGCCCGCAAAAAAAGAGTGCGGGATCTCAAGGACAGCATCAATTCCAGTTCCCGGGGGCTGGAGGTGGCTCTGAACAGCGGCCGGGAGCAGATTCAGGGACTTAAGGAAAAAATCGACGAGTTCGGCATTGCTCCCACGCAGGAGTACCGGAAATTCACCGGGGACGTGGAAGCCGTGGCGCAGGAGATCGTGGCCGCGCGCTCCCGGGATCGCAATACGGAGAATGAACAGACCCTGAAGGATATTCTGGCTGATTTTCAGAAGGTGGCCGATCGCTTCCGGGTGGTCATGGACGGAGTGCCCCGGGTGGCTAAAAGCATTTCCGCCGCCTATACCGAAAAGCTGACCTCCGAGATCGCCGATCTTTCCAAGCAGCTGGCCGAAGAGGAACGGCAGCGGCGGGAGAAGGAACAGCAGGAGAAGATCCGGAACGCCGCGGAGGAGGAGCAGAAGCGGCAGGAAAAGCTTCATGAGGCCCGGAAGGCTGCCGAGGCGGAAATTGCCCGCATGGAGGAGTCTTTCAGAAAAACCGTATGCGGCCGGGTGGCCACCTCGCAGATTCAGGATGAGATCGACGCTCTGGAGAACGTGCTCCACGCCGCGGAGAAGGGCAACCATAATGCCGAGTACTTAAGGAGCTTTGCCGCCATCAGTCTGGAGCCCCGGCTTAAGGAGCTCAACCGTAAGCTTACCGATTACGAAAACCTCCGGGAGGAATACGGCGCTCTCAGCGATGAGTATCTCGCCATCTGCCGGGAAGCCGGCGTGCCCCCCAAGACCTTCCCGGTAACCCGTTCTTCCCTGACCTTTCTGAAAGCGGAAATCGATGTTATTCATCAGACTCTGGCCAAGCGGGATGCCGAAAGGTATATCAGCGCTGCCATCAACGAGGTTATGGCGGAGATGGGCTACCGTCTTATCGGGGGCCTCAAGGCCCGGCCGGACGGCATTGTGAAGAGCGGCCTTTACCGCTTTAACGAAGAGGCGGCGGTGAGCGTCACCTACGATTCCAACGGCGACATGTGCATGGAGCTGGGCGCTTTGGACACCGAGGATCGGGATCCGGATCCCGCGGAATCCGAGCGGCTCCGGCAGGATATGGAAAGCTTCTGCTCCGGCTACCGCAAGATCCGGGAGAAGCTGGCGGAAAAGGGGCTGGTGCTGAACCGCGGGAGCGAGCTTCCTCCTGATGCGGAGTATGCTCAGGTGTTCAATATCAGTGATTATGAGTGTGCCCGGGAGGATATCCAGGAGGTGGAGAACGCCCGCAGAATTGTCCGTACCGCCCCTGCTTCGGCGCAACAGCAAATGCATCTCCCCCAGGAAGGCAGCTGAAGATCTCCGGACTGAGCGGGAATGATGCGGCAATCGAGCGGAAACAGAACGTAAACGAAGCATCAATTAAGCAGGAATTATGATTGTGACAAGGAGAACTTAAAATCCATGGCCAGAGTAAAGATTTGTCCCAAATGCGGCGCCGAGAATTCCCCCGGCAGCGCCTTTTGCATTAACGAAAACTGCGGCTGGGATCTTTCCGGCGTTAAATCTGTGGACAAGGAGGCGCCTAAGCCGGCCCCGGATCCTGACCCCGGTGAGAAAGCTCCGGAGGATAACGCCGTTCCCCCGGGAAAGGATTGGGCCAAGATCTGTCCGAAGTGCGGCCGGGCTAACCGGGTTGTGGCCAAGCAGTGCGTTGCCTGTCATGAGAATCTCAAGTTTTTGATCGAAAAGACTCTGGTGGACAAAAGCCTGCTTCAGGGATCTTCCGGAGCTCCTGCCCCGGAGCCCGCCGCCCCGAAGCCGGTAAACAAGGTTATTGCCTCACTGAACGCTCCGGACGGGAGATGCATTCTTAAAATTGACACCCTGCATCCCATTACCGTGATCGGCCGGGAGAATGTCATGGCGGATTATCTGGCTTCCCGGGATTACACCAGCCGTCTCCATGCGGAGATCCATGTCATGGGAGACCGTCTCGCTTTCGTTGATAAGGGCAAAAACGGCACCTATATCAATAATGTGAAGATGTCTCCCGGTTCCACCGAAGTGCTGAAGGACGGGGATAAGGTCTCCATGGGGGATCGCTGGCCGGATGACTGGACAAAGTCCCAGGCGGGCTGCTTTATCGTGGCCTATGAGACCGGGGTCTGACCCCATGTATGTAGCCCGGCTTCTCTATCCTCTCAGGGTGCTGGGCCCCGGGAAGCGCGTCGGCATCTGGTTTGCCGGCTGCAGCCGGGGCTGCCCGGGCTGCAGCAACCCCGAGCTCTGGAAGCAGGATCCCCGGTATCTGGTTTCCGGGGACACAGTGCTCAAAATGATAAACGCCATCAGAGAAACCCGGGGTGCCGAGGGTATAGACGGCTTCACTCTTACCGGAGGCGATCCCTTTGAGCAGCCGGAGGCCTTAAGGGAGCTTCTGCCCCGGCTCCGGGAGATCTCGGCGGACATTTTGGCCTACAGCGGCTTCCGGCTGCGGGAGCTCCGGAACCGGGGGTACCGGGATATTCTTGACCAGCTTGCCGTGGTTATTGACGGCCCCTATGTGGAGTCCCGGAACACCAACTGCTTTCTCCGGGGATCGGACAATCAGGAGATCCATATCCTGAACCCCGCTCTTGAGGAACGTTACCGGGAATACCTTAAGAACGGACGCAACGAGGTGCAGAATTTCAGAACCCGGGACGGCTTTATCTCCGCGGGCATTCATCGTCCGGAGTATCCCCGGGAGCTCCGGGAGGCTCTTCTGTCCAAAGGGGTAACCATCGGCGGGGAGACCTGCGGGGATGAGACCGCGCCGGAACACACGCAGAATCAACATTAAGGACTAATTTGCCATGGATAATACGAAACAGACTTTTGACGGCCCTAAGTGGCATCGGGAGCTCGGGATCTTTAACCGCATCAAGCCCCTTATTATTCTGGAGGGGAACATTCTGGACAAGTATGTTTACCCGGAAGAGAATAATTATGCTTCCAAGGGGGAGATTCTGGACTTAAATTCCTATCTTTACGCCTTCTACAAGAACCTGGGCTATCAGCATGTGATTTTTTACAGCCATATCCGGGGTTTTTTCACGGACGCCAATGACTGCGAAAACGCCATGGACGAATTCGGGAAGCTGGTTAATCAGAATGTGGAGACTCAGGGCCTTAATAAATTTATTCCGGCTCAGTTCACCGGAAGAGCTCCCACCGCCCCGGATGTAGTCAGCATGGCTCTGGAGCAGGAGGTGGAATCCGCGGTGATCATCATGGATTTCGTTTCCCGCTACATTGTGGCTCCCAATTCCATGCAGCAGCCGGACGTGCTCAGCTTTACCAAGCTCCAGGAGTCCGCTCTCCGGGGCAAGGATGTGGAGGTCGCAAACGGCGTCCGTCTTAAGAATTCCCTGGTGCTTCTGGTGAACAAGGTTAATGACCTTCCCAGCTGGCTTTTTCTGGATAATCCTTCCGCCAAGACCATCACCATCAGCACGCCCGGCAAGGATGAACGCTTTAATTTCATTGATACTCAGTTCCGCTCCTTCTTTGATCCGGATATTTACCGGGAAGACATGGCGGCCTATCAGGGCGAGTCCGGCCAGGATGCCATTTATAAGCTGAAGCAGCGCTTTACCGGTCTTACCGCGGGGTTTTCGTACACGGCCCTTAACGGCCTCTCTCTCCTGTCCAGAAAGCAGCGGTTCCGCGTTTCGGATCTCTGCAAGGTGGTGGATCTTTATCGCTTCGGCATTACGGACAATCCCTGGCAGACTCTGAAGCATGATGATTTTGCCCATGCCGAGGTGGATTTTCGGAAACGGGTGAAGGGGCAGGATCTGGCCCTTACCAGAACTTTGGATGTCATAAAGAGAGCCATTGTGGGCATGGACGGCCTCCAGCACTCCTCCCATACCAAGCCCAAGGGAGTGCTGTTTTTTGCGGGGCCCACCGGCACCGGCAAGACCGAAACCGCCAAAACCCTGGCGCAGAAGCTCTTCGGAGACGAAAGCCGCTGCATCCGGTTTGACATGAGCGAATTCGGGCAGTCCCACAGCGACCAGAGACTTTTAGGCGCCCCTCCGGGATACGTGGGCTATGAGGCCGGCGGTCAGCTTACCAATGCTGTCCGGGATAACCCGTTCTCCATTCTGCTCTTTGATGAAATTGAAAAGGCGCATCCCACCATTCTGGACAAGTTCCTGCAGATCCTGGAGGACGGCCGCCTCACCGACGGGCAGGGGAATACGGTGTACTTTTCAGAAAGCGTGATTATCTTCACCAGCAACCTGGGCATCTATGTTCCGGACAGGGACGGCGGCCGCCGGAAGAATGTTACTCCCGAGGATTCTTACGAGGACGTCCAGAAGAAGGTGCGGGCCGCTATTGAAAATCACTTCAAGTTTACCCTGAACCGGCCGGAGATCCTGAACCGCATCGGCGAAAACATCGTGGTCTTTGATTTCATAAGACCGGATGTGGCCGCGGATATTCTGGCTTCTCTTCTGGAGCGCATCTGCGAGAATCTCCTGAGAAACAAGAAGATCGGCCTTGTTCTTGACGAAAGGGCGGTGGCGGAGCTCAATGCCCTGGCGCTCCGGAACCTGGATAACGGCGGCCGCGGCATCGGCAATGTGGTGGAGTCCTATCTCATAAATCCTTTGTCCCGTTATCTTTTTGATAACCGGGTGGAGCAGAATGCCGATATAAAGGTGCTTTCCGTAGTGGCGGGAGATATTAAGAGCATTGCCGAGACTCCGGCCGTACTGAAATGCGAATTAACCAGACATGATAAAGGGGGGGCGTAAAAATGAAAATTGCATGTCAGATTGTACGGGGGCCGGAGCATGCGGAATGCGAGGATCATGCTCTGGTATGTCAGCCCGGAAATCCTGCCGGTTCTCAGGTTTTGAACGTCTTCCGGGGGGAACTCACGGCTGAAATCCCCGGCGTTTTTGCCGTGGCGGACGGGGTGGGCGGCAATCCCGGCGGCCATGAGGCGTCCGGCTTTGTCCTCAGGGATCTCATGGAGAAGGCTAAGGATCTTAAGCTTTCTTCTGAGGACAAGGAAGCGGAGAAGACTCTTCAGGAGCTTATCCATACTCTGAACGGGGATCTTGTTTCCCAGGCCCAGAAAACCCCGGGCAAGGAGATCATGGCCACCACCTTTACCGCGCTTTTCATGAACGAGGGCGGGGCCTGGTATCTCCATACCGGAAACACCCGGCTTCAGGTGATGAGCGGCATCTTTATAAAGCAGATCACCTCGGATCACACCACCTATCAGTGGCTCATTGATTCCGGAGCCTTCGAGGCTGCGGAGCATTGCAACCGCTGCGAGATCCAGAGCTGTCTCGGCGCCGGTTCTCCCCGGTATCTTACCAGGATTAATGCGAAACGTTTTCGGGAAGCCGGAGATCTGGCCGGAGTATATCTGCTCTCTTCGGACGGCGTGCATGAATACACTGATCCCGACTTTATGGAGGATATCATGGGCCGGGATGATATCTCGGATCTGGAAAAGACGGATGCGATAATTGCCGAGGCCCGGAAAAACGGATCCCTGGATGACACCACCATTATGATTATCAGGGTCTGATCTCCCTCCGGAAAATCTGAAAGAACCCGGCTGACAGGATGCCGGGTTTTTCTTTGCAAAGCTCCGGAAGGAGCCGGACGAGCTTGGCGGAGAAACAGCCTTATTACTGCGGGAGAAGCCGGAAGGGCGTTTTTTGGGGCTGCGTCTGGCCTGAGGAGGCTCCCTTTCAAGTGCCTTTTTGAAAGCAGGGAGGTCAGTCAGTCTGACCTTTGCGGAATCATTTCTCGCTCCTGTTCAGGGGGCTTTTTTGACATCCCGGGATTGAGCGGGCGGGAAAGCGTCCCTGCCCCGGCATAACCCCAAACTCAGGCGCGGCCCGGGCTGTCAGTCCGGGCCTTTTTGCTATCTTGCGGGGAGATGATCCGGCGCCGTGCAAGCTCAGGTGAATGCCGCCCTCGCTGATCTCGGCGCCTAATATCTGATCAGAGATGCATCAGGATCCGGCTCGTGCCTGTATGTATGCGCCCATATTCCGGCCTCTAGCGGCGGTCATGCGTTCATTTTCAGGTAACACGAGGCTGTTTCCGGGGTAAAGGGGC
>NZ_JBGVBR010000052.1:0-6741 GCF_045225735.1 Succinimonas sp.
GTGTACAATAGCAGCAACGGAATAAAATAATGGCTCTGTTATAGAGGATAGTTGATCCTGCAAGACCCTGATTTTTGACCGATGTAAATATCTCTAAAAGAGGTTTCAAAATGATTTTAAGCACCTGTTTCTACATAGACAATACAGGATGGTTCAAAGAGCAGTTTGAACTGTCAAGGTGCTTATTTAATCAGGCCAGATACTTCTTTAGAGATTATTACGATAAAAATAAAGCCGTTATGCGTGAAAATGACCTTGAAAAGGTATTAAGGACTCAGGATACAAAACTGAATTATTACAGAAAACTCTGCAAGGCTAAACTTGCTCAAATGATTGTAATCAGTTTATATAAGAATTACTCCGGTTTCTTTAGTGCAATAAAGGAGTTTAAAGTTCATCCGGAGAAGTTCAATGGAGAGCCTAAAGCACCTAAATACAAAGAAAATCCGAATATGTTGTATTTTGATTATCAGTCGGCTAAAATCAAAGACCAGTTTATAATATTAAATAAAGACGTAAAAATCCATATCCCTTATAATATATTTGAAAAACACAAGGATAATTTAAAGAATTTTAAAACTATTAACTTTATTCCGAAATTCAATAAAATCAAAGTCTGCATTTCTTATGAAACGGAAGAATTAAACTCTGATTTAGACCAGAATCAGTATTTGGGTATTGATTTAGGATTGAACAACCTTTGCAGTTGCGTTTCGGAATTTGACTGCTTTATTATAAACGGAAAGCCTGTAAAATCAATAAATCAGTATTACAATAAAGAAGTTTCAAAATTAAAATCCGAAAGACCTTTAATCGGAGACAAACAGGATTTCAATTATAACAAATTCAATATTTTTAAGTTAGGATTTAAACGAAACTTAAAAATTGAAGACTATTTGCACAACGCATCCAGAAGCATTGTGGACTTTTGTGCGGAGCACAAAATCGGTACAGTGGTTATTGGAAGAAACAAGCAATGGAAAGACTCCATCGCATTAGGTAAACAAACCGACCAGAACTTTGTATCGGTTCCGTTCTTTAAGTTCCTGAATATGCTTAGGTACAAGTGCAAAATGGCAGGGATAAATCTTGCAGAGCAAGAGGAATCCTATACCTCCAAGTGTGATTCACTGGCATTTGAATCAGTTGAAAAGCATGAGGAATATAAAGGCAAAAGAATTTTCAGGGGCTTATTTAAGTCATCTACTGACAAAGTTTTAAATGCCGATATAAATGGTGCTTTAAATATAGTCCGGAAATACTTAGCCAAGTTAAAAGTAGCCGATGAGTCCTTTGTAAAAGGGATAGTCAGTAGAGGTCTATTCGCTAGACCTCATATAATAACTTTCTAGCTGTTTTATGGAGAGTTATTCCCTATGGAATGTTTCAGATCAACTACAGACTGGAACAGAGCGAAAATAATAAAGGGATAAGACTGGTTTCGGAGGTTGTGTGAAAGAACTTTCCTGGGAGATGCTGCGTCCGGCTATCGCTGACATCGGCTCTCTTGATGATGAAAAAAAGGTTACCTTTGCCTCTTTTCAGAAAAGAGCCCAAAGCGCCGTTCAGGAACTGGTGTATACAGAAATGCCCAATCCGGTCATGCTGCTTCTGGCATCCCCGGATACCGACGCCGAACAGTGCGTCAGGGATCTCCTGACGAAATGCGCCGGCCGGAAGCATCAGATTTATGACATCGTCTATGCCGAAAATCTGGCCGATGAGCTTTCCCCCATGTGGCTCCACATCAAAAGCGGCACCACGCAGGAATTCTTCAGTCTCGTGCAGAAGCTGATGAAGAAAGCCAAATTCAAGCTGGATCAGGAGGAGATTCTCCTGAAGATCCTGAAAAAGCAGGACAACGATCCCAAGCTTGAAGAATACCTCACGGATCTCTGCAACTACATCATGCAGGATCGGGTCAAGACGGATCAGGTGATCCTGAATCTTATGGTGCAGCATCTGCCCGACCGGCCGCCCCTGCTGTTCGGACATGATCTCACCTGGAAAAATCTCTTCGGCTGCGTCAACTACCTGACGGAAAACGGCACCACCTACTCTTCGCATGAACTCCTGGAGCCCGGACTTCTCCGCAGCGCCGACGGCGGCTACCTGGTTCTCCGGATCTCGGAGCTGGTGCACAGCCCGGCTCTCTGGTTCAAGCTCCGGCACATTCTGGAAAGCGGCCTTGCCGGCTGGGAAAACCCTAACGAAAGCGTAAACAGCATTATCCCCTTCTTCGCGCCGGAGCCTACCCCGGTGAACGTCAAGCTCATTCTCACCGGCTCCTATATTGACGTGGCTTCGCTGTACAGCATCGATCCGGAATGCGGCACCGCCTTCTACCTCCGGGCGGATCTCATGAACTGCTTCCCTCTGAAGGACAATACCCACGATCTCGCCCTCTATCTCCGGGATCGCTGCCGTCTCATGAGACTCCTGCCGCCGGATGCCTCCGCCGTCACGGTGTTAATAGAAAGAGCCTGCCGCCTGGCGGAAAACCAGACCAAGTTCGCCCTCTCGGAGCAGGAGCTCTGCAATATCATGCGGGAAGCCAGCGGCCGGGGCCTTCGGAAGGAGCTTAAGGCCTTCACCGCCGCCGAGGTCAGAGAAACCCTGGACGCCCGGATGTTCCGCGCCAACACCGCTCTGGAGGAATCCGGGGATATGTTCCGGGATAAGCAGATTATCCTGAAAACCAAGGGCGAGGTCGTGGGACAGATTAACGGCCTCTCGGTGATTTCCACCTTCGGCGATGACTTTGAGTACGGGGAACCCACCCGCATCACCGCCACCATTCACTCCGGCCCCGAGGGCGGCATCAGCGACGTGGAGCACAAGGCGGATCTGGCCGGGGAAATTCACACCAAGGCCATGATGATCATTAATGGCTACCTGACCCACAAGTTCGGGAACGACTACCAGCTGCCGGTAAGCGCCAATCTGGTATTCGAGCAGTCCTATAACGAGATAGACGGCGACAGCGCCTCCCTCACCGGGCTCTGCGCCATTCTCTCCGCCCTGTCCGAAAAGCCCATCAAGCAGCAGTTCGCCCTGACCGGATCCCTGGATCAGCTGGGGAACGTGCAGCCCGTAGGCGGCATTAACGAAAAAATCGAGGGCTTCTTCCGGGTCTGCAAAATTCAGGGCCTGACCGGGGAACAGGGAGTCATCATTCCGGAAAGCAACGTTACCTCCCTGGTGCTGGATGAAGAGGTGGTTAATGCCGTCCGGGAAGGAAAGTTCCACATTTATCCGGTAAGCATCATCGACGAGGCCGTGGAAATCCTCACCGGAGTCAGAGCGCTCCTGAAGGAGGAAGGCGTCCGGAACAAGGACGACAGCAAAGGCGGCAAATCCGCCAAGTCTCAGGATGCCGCCTGCGAGGAAAACATCTACGACATCATCAGCGACAAGCTGTATGAGATCGATACCCGGGATGATCCGGTATCCCTGTGGGATCGCATCGGACAGTTTTTTCAGCGGGGAGACTGACATTTGGCTTTCCGGCCGTGAAAATTGTCCCCCGATACGTTAAAATGTTTTTCATTAAGGGTATCGCCGATGCCCGCAACAGATAAAAGAAGGATTACTGCTTTGGAAAATTCAGCCTCTACTGCCCCGTCCCTGTGCGACAAGGGGGTTAATTCATTCTCCCGCGATGATCTTTTGGCCTGCAGCCGGGGAGAGCTTTTCGGGCCGGGGAACAGTCAGCTGCCGGCTCCCAACATGCTGATGATTGACCGCATTGTGGAAATCAACGACCACGGCGGCGATCACAACCGCGGCATTATCGTGGCAGAATACGACATCAATCCGGATCTGTGGTTTTTCAAATGCCATTTCCCGGGAGATCCGGTAATGCCCGGCTGTCTCGGCCTGGATGCCATGTGGCAGCTGGTGGGCTTTTTCCTGGGGTGGAAAGGCGGCCCCGGCAAGGGACGCGCTCTGGGCGTGGGCGAGGTGAAGTTCACCGGTCAGATCCTCCCTGACACCAAAAAGGTCACCTACACCATCACCATGAAGCGGGTGGTCATGCGGAAGCTCATTATGGGCATCGCTGACGGGGTGGTCAGCGCCGACGGCGTGCCTATCTATCAGGCTACCGATCTCAAGGTGGGACTGTTTACCAACTGAGATTTCAAAGGCTGAACCCCGGAGCGGCTTTGGAAGGTTCCGAGTCTGCGGCAGGGGAATGAACCCTTTCAGTTTAAAGACGCCAGGAGCGCCGTCCGGATTTCCGGACGGCGTTTTTGTCTCTCACGGTTCCCCCCGCCTGAAATCCCCCCGGAATGCGAAAAAGCGGGAATTTTTTAAGCAGCATGAGACAGGTTTAAACAGCATGAGACAGCTTTAACAGCAAAAGACGCCTTCCATATGATATAATCAGCGCAGCTAATTTCGGCAACGGTTATTTTTTCCGGTTTTTATTTAATCACTAAGGTTACAGATCATGAGAAAACCTCTTGTAATGGGCAACTGGAAGCTCAACGGCACCAAGGAATCAGTTACTTCTCTCGTTAATGCGCTCAAGGAGCCTGCCGCTCAGTCTCCTTCCGTGGAAGTAGCCGTATGCGCTCCTGCTATTTTTATCGGACTTGTTGAAAGCCTGGCCAAGGATACCGCCATCAAGTACGGTTCCGAAGACGTGGACGTGCACACCAAGGGCGCTTTCACCGGGGAAAACTCTCCTGAAATGATCAAGGAATTCGGCTGCAAGTACGCCATCGTAGGCCACAGCGAACGCCGCGCCTATCACAATGAAACCAATGAGGTTGTTGCCGCCAAGTACAAGGCTGCTCAGGAATCCGGCCTCATTCCGGTGCTCTGCATCGGCGAATCTCTGGAGCAGTTCGAAGCCAAGCAGACTGCTGACGTGGTTAAGACCCAGCTTCAGGCTGTTATCGACATGAACGGCATCAAGTCCTTTGAAAACGCCGTTATCGCCTACGAGCCCATCTGGGCCATCGGCACCGGCAAGACCGCCACCCCTGAAATCGCTCAGGACGTGCATGCCACCATCAGATCCTTCCTGGCTTCCTTCGATGCCGCTGTGGCTGACAAGGTGCAGATCCTCTACGGCGGATCCTGCAATGCCAAGACCGCTCCGGATCTCTTCAAGCAGCCGGACATTGACGGCGGACTCGTCGGCGGCGCTTCCCTGAAGCCTCTTGACTTTGCTGCCATTATCAAGGCTGCCGAAGTTTAATTAACAGGTTCTGACCACTTATGACGGATGCCGGGCGCATCCGTTTTTTTGCAGATAAAGCTATGATCAAAAGAATCGGGATTCTGACCAGCGGCGGCGACGCCCCTGGCATGAATGCGGCAATCCGGGCGGCCGTACGCACCGCCATTGCCGCTGATGTTGAGATTTACGGGATTCGGGACGGCTATCTGGGACTGCATCAGGATCGCATCTCCCGGATGAACACTCTGGACGTGACCAATATTATCGGCCGCGGCGGTTCCATACTGGGTTCGGCCAGATTCCGGGCTTTCGAAGAGGAATCCGTGCGGCGGGAGGCTATTGAAAACCTCAGAAAACGGGAAATTGATTCCCTGGTGGTTATCGGCGGCGACGGCTCCTATACCGGAGCTCTCCGGCTTACCGAAATGGGTTTTCCGTGCATCGGCGTGCCCGGCACCATTGACAACGATGTGCACGGCACGGACTTTTCCATCGGCTTCGATACTGCCCTGAATACCATTGTGGAATGCATTGACCGGCTTCGGGACACCTCCAATTCCCATAAGCGGGTGAATATCGTGGAGGTCATGGGCCGGCACTGCGGCGATCTCTGCGTCAGCGCCGCCATTGCCGGAGGAGCGGATTTTGCCATAGTTCCGGAACAGCCCTTTGATTCCGCGGCGCTGTTCCGTTCTATCAGCCAGGCCTTTGCCGCCGGAAAACGCCACGGCATCGTGGCCCTTTGCGAAAACATCACCAACGCGGAGCTTCTGGCCAATGATATCGAGGGCAACACCGGAATTGAATGCCGGGCTACCGTGCTGGGTCATATTCAGCGAGGCGGCGTGCCGTCAGCGCAGGATCGCATTCTGGGATCCCGGCTGGGGGAACTCGCAGTAAAGCTCCTGATTGACGGCATCGGGGGACAGTGCGTGGGCATTGTTAACGGCGAGCTTACCCATAACGGCATTGCCGAGTCCATTAAAAGCCTGCCCCGCAAATTCGATGCCAAGCTGGCGGCTCTGCCCCTGCGTCTCGCCTGAAGACTTGGCGCACAGACTTCTCTCCAAAGGAAAAACGCCGGATAATGCTTCCGGCGTTTTTTGTCTGCGGGGCTGGGAATGCCTTCAGGTACGGATCATAATCAGCGCCGGATTACGCAATCTTGACTGCAAGGTATGGAAGCATTACGAAAACAATTATGCCGTAAGCCTTTTTCCGGATTATGCAAAAACCGATACCTGAGAACACCTGAATCTTAATCCCGGCATCTTTCTTAATCATGCCATAGAGTTCCCCCTTGCATGGGCGGAACTTTCGAGCAGTTCCTGACATCGCTTCAGATTATTTCTTCGATAAAAAACTCTCCGTAGGTGTACATGATCACGTATTTGCGCAGGTCGGGAACGGTTTTGAGATAATCATCGGCGACGTAAAAGTTAAGCTGCTTCACGGCTCTGTTGTAAAGGGCTTCCCGTACCTTGTCCTTTGTCATCTCAGAGGTTCTGGTGTTTCTTTTGTACTTGAACTCAAAAATGTAGCTGGGGCCC
>NZ_JBGVBR010000053.1:0-6723 GCF_045225735.1 Succinimonas sp.
ACAATCAGATCTATAACTTCCGCTACGGCGAGGACAATCAGATTGTTATCAATTCCGCCCGGGCCGAATCCAAGGTGGAATATAATGAAAACAGGGAATACCTGAAGATGCAGGAAGAGCAGAACAACTGATAAGCTGCCTGCCTGTAAATCTCAAGGTCTCCGGAGGACTTGCTCTTCCGGGGATTTTTTTTGCGGCGCGCAAAACCAGACAAGAACCAAATAAGAATCAGACAAAAGGTCTGGTTGGGGCGGAGGATTATATTTCTTGCTATCTGTCAGGGAATAACCAGCAGACTGATGGCATTTCGCTGCCTCCGGCCGCAGTAACATTATCGGCCTGAAAAAAATGCTCCGGACGATTCCGAAGCATTCTTCCTGAAAAGAGATCCTGTTTTCCGGCCAGGAGAATAAGGCTATTCTATAGGCACTGCCCGCTGCCACACTATGGATCCGGTAGCCAGGGACATAATGCGGAGCACGGCTACGGGCTTTTCCCGCTGGATCATGGTCTGGCCCGAAATTATGTAATCCACATTCTGCGCCTTGGCCAGTCTGATGAGGTAGGCGCTGGAGGCCTGTCCCTGCTGCGCCCGCATCTTCTTTTCCAGCTGAGAGCTCATAATGCTGTAGCGTCCGGAGGAGGAGATTTCGTCCTTGAGGATTGCCGTCAGGGAAGGTCCTTTGTAACAAATGCCCTTTCCCGCAACAAAGCCGTTGATTAAGGTGAGATTGGGCTGCTTCGGCTGATAGGCATTGATAGCAAGACGTGCCAGGCTGCGTACCGCATCCTGAACGGCCGCTGCGTTTTCGGAGCAGCTGGCCACAGGCTTTTCATAAACGGGTTCCTGAGGCTCCGGAGTCCGGGGAGAAAGTTCCCGCTGTTCCTGAGGCGGCGTTTCCGGCTTTTGGCTGATTACCTCTGGTTCCGGAACGACTTCTTTGACATTGGACGGGGATGCGGCCTTGGGAGCCTCCTGCTTCGGCTTTTGGGGCTTTCCGGCATTGCGGCGATCCTGTTTTTTGTCATGATGGGAGTAAACCTGAGGCGTATCCCCCGTCCTCTTGGGCGGGGTTTTGCTCTGAAAGGCGTCTGTCAGACTGCAGCCGGAAAGAGCGGTGATAGCGCCGGCGGCAATAAGAGAAATAATTGCCTGACTCAGTTTCATTTGGATGCGGCCTTTGTTGCGAAACCGCCAAAGCCCAGAGGCTCTCCCCCCAGAAGGTGGAGGTGGATATGAGGCACTGCCTGACCGCCGTGACGGCCTACGTTAAAGATGAGACGGTAGCCGTCAGCGGCGATTCCCAGATCCTCGGCCATCTTTTTAGCGGTAAGAACAAGCTTTCCCACCAGCAGGGCGTCATCATCGGTGAGATCGTTAATGCTGGCGATAGCCTTGGTGGGAACCACCAGGAGGTGCACCTTGGCCCGGGGATTGATATCCGCAAAAACGGTTACATCGTCATCCTGATATCTGATGTCAGCAGGAATTTCGTGGTTAATGATTTTGGTAAAAAGAGTCTGTTCTGCCATGATTGTAAGTCCTCAAAAAACTGCCGGCTTAATTATAGCATTTTTTGTCCGGCCTGCGATTTTATGGAGAGTCTCCGGAATTCCAGAGGAGCCCTGAAACAGAATGGGTTTGGCGGCTGGAAAGCGGAGAATCCGGCTTCGGGTTTTTCCCTGCCCAAAAAAGCTTCCCGTGGTGTAAAATGACGCCCGTGATTATTTACCGGGGCCGCGGCCGCGGATTATGACAGGAGAACAGCGCATGTTTCTGGTGGATTCGCATTGTCATCTGGACAGTCTTGATTATGAAAACAGATTTAAGGATCCCTCCGAGGTTCTGGCCCGGGCTCATGAGGCCGGCGTAACCCATTTGCTGTGTCCGGGGGTGGATCTGGAAAGCTTTCCCCGCATGTATGACATGATAAAGGATCTCCCTCATGTCTGGGGCGCGGCCGCCATGCATCCTGAGAATATCACTCCGGACAACAAGGACTGGCTGGATGAAACCCTGGAGGAATATCTGTCCCGGGACAAAATCGCGGCTTTGGGGGAGACCGGCTTGGATTTTGTGTGCACGCCGGAAACCAGAAGCATTCAGGAGGAGAGCTTCGCCCGGCAGGTGGTGATTGCCGACAAAATGAAAAAGCCTCTTATTATTCATGCCCGGGGATCTGCCGCCATATGCCTGGATATTATAAATGCCGTTAACTGCCGGGACGTGGGCGGCGTCATGCACTGCTACTGCGATACGGTGGATGTGGCCAGAAGATCTCTGGACATGGGACTCTTTATCTCAATCTCCGGCATTGTTACCTTCAATAAAGGCGAAAACGTGCGGGAGGTCTGCCGTTATGTGCCTTTGGACAGACTTCTGGTGGAAACCGACAGTCCCTACCTGGCCCCGGTGCCCAAGCGGGGCAAGCCCAACGAGCCGGCCTATGTCTCCTATACGGCAAAGGCGGTGGCTGAGCTTAAGGGCGTAACCTATGAAAACCTCTGCAATACCGTTTCGCAAAATTTTGCGGAATGCTTCAGAGTGACTCTGGATTAACAGTCTCAAAAAGATCGCCGGAAATCCCGGCCGAAAGACCTGGCTTTACCCCGGCCTGGTTCCGGGGCGGTTTCCGCTAATAATAGCCGGTGTTGTCAAAATCCTCTTCAATGATGGGATCCTTCATCAGTTCTTTGGTTACTATAGCCCGGGACAGCTCCTCGGTCATCCTTCCGGCATCATCTCCGGCCAGTTCCTCCAGCTCCGTGAGGAGTCCGGCAATATCTTTGTTGTTGAGAAGCAGATATTCCCGGGCGGAGATCTCATGACCGCTTTTCAGCTTGTCGCAAATGGCGGCAATTTCGGGATTCTCGGAAGGCTCCTGAGATGAGGCGGGAGAATTGGCCGGGGCCGGGCTTTCATCTGTGCTGGCAGCCTCATCATGAATCTTTGAGGAGGCTTCGGATGGCACCGGAGTAAAGGCAGCCGACCGGATCTCAGCCTTCTTTTCTTCTGCGGGAACACTGTCAGGAAGGGCGGCTTTTTCCGGAACAGTATCAGTCGCGGGGGCCTCCGGGGTATTTTCAGGTTTTTCCGCTGCTGTTTCCGCCGCAGTTTCAGATTTATTTTCAGTTTCGGATGCGGCTTCCGTCTCCTCTTCTGTCAGATCAAAAAGGGATTTCAGGAAGCTGGGCGGAATTTTGCCGGGATGCCCCGCAATATAGGATATGACGGCATCTCTTTGGACGTCTTCCATTTCATAAAGAGCCTTTTTGAAGCTCTGGTGAATGTTTAAGTTGATATCCTGCCGGTTCAGAGCTTGGATAAGGGAGTAATCCCGGGTGTTGATACTGTAGATGTAGCGGGAGTTTTTAATGTTTTTGTTAAGCTCGTAGTAGGCCCGGACATGTCTCTTAACATCGCTGAGCTCGGTTCCGAACCTTTTCTGAAAGTGTCTCACCAGCCAGTCCAGACGGTGCAAAAGCCGGGTATCATTGATTCTGCGGTAGTAGGAGAGCCAGCCCAGCTGTTTTTCGTCAACCTTGACTCCGGCGCACAGCATGGAGATCTTGTTTTTGAACTCGAATTCCAGAGAAGCCTTTTCGGCTAAACTGAGATCCGGACTCTTCAGGAGAGCCGCATATTTGCGGAACATCCTTTCGAGAGCTTCTTCATGCTTGAGCTCCGAAGACTTTCTTACGGTGATTTTCGGGCCGTCGAAGACATAGCCCAAATACTGAAAGGTCTCTGAAATATCCCCGCATTCATCCTTTTCCGTGTTGATAGCAAGGCCGAGAGCTTTAATATCGTCGGTTACGGCTTTCATGATGCTGTCAAAGCTTTCCCTGTCCGTGAACACCAGAATGTCATCCACGTAGCGGAAAAAGGCGATATCAGTCATGCCGGAATACTTTGTGTCCACCTCGGAAAGAAAGATATCCGCCAGAAGTCCGGAGCAGGAGAGCCCCTCCGGGATGCCGCGGTGATTTTTGCTGCGGGAGTCATCGGTTTTGCGGGTTTCCGGATCGAAGGACTTCGTATTCACGATGTCCTGCAGCAGACGGAGAACGGTCTCGTCATGAATTCCGGCGCGGAGCTTTTGGAACAGGAGTGCGTGGTCAATGGTGGCGAAAAAGGTTTTGATGTCCAGCTTGAAAAAACGCTGGTAGCGGTTCCTCTGTTTCAGCACCCGGTTTACCACGACATTGGCCAGCGGGCGGCGGGTTTCCTTTGGGAAGGCCTCTTTAAGGTATGCGGAGATGAGAGCAATGACCACCCGGTCTCTGATGGTAGGAATGCAGATCTTCCGGGGGGCTTTGTCCGGCCCCTTGGAAACCAGATTCAGGTGGTAACGAGTAAAGCGGAAGGTGTTATTTGCCGTTTTTCTCTGAATGACGGCGATTTCGTTCTCCAGGGAGGCAATGAAAGCCCGGGAGGATACAAAGTCCAGTCCCGGAGTGTTCTTGTTCCTGCTGACTATTTTGGTGTAAACCGCCTTAAGAATGTTCTCCGGGGAGAACAGATTTTCCATATCGAAGCCGTTATCGGGAGATAGGGCAGGGAATGATGCGGTACCGGGAGACGGCAGAGGGGCGTTTAAAGCGGAGGAATTTTCAGAATTGGTCATGGCGAACGAACTCCCTGGAAACATGAAGAAAATGCGCGCTCCGGCAACCGGAAAACAGTCTTGAGCCGGGAAAAACAGCCTTGAGATCATCGTAACAGAAACCTGGGAAAGCACAACAAACCCGAAAGGGGAGCTTTTCAGATTGTTACGGGGTTCCATTTCCCGGCAAGGCGATAATTTCTGAACAGCGGTACCCTGGCAGCGGAAGCGGAGACCCCGGGGCGAACCGGCTTAGGTATTCCCAAGGGAAGGTTTATGGGAATGCTGTGGATGGGGAGTATGCGGAATTCTGAGGTGCTGCGGAGTGAGATGAGATCTGCCTCTGATTCAGACGGGGGGTCTCTTCGGCTGATGACGGGGTTTAAACGTACAAAAGTACAAGCATGTCATTGAATCGCTGACGCAATCTGATGAAACACTTCCCTAGGAGGAAAGGAAGGTTTAGGAGGAAATAGAAAGAAAAAACTTCTCCGGTTAAAAACCGAAACCCCGTCCCCTTCATTATAGTGCATTTTCGCAGGCGGAAAAAAGAGGGTTTTTCGAGCGCCTGAATATCAGGCGAATTTCCGGAAGCCGGTAATTCTTGCTCTAAGCACCATTACGGAACTAAAATATAGGACGGAATGTAACAGCGTGCAAAACACAGCAGCGACAAGCACTGACAGCTGTTCCGATAACGTAAGCGATAACAGTCTGCGCTGCTTTTTGGTGCATCGCGCGGATCTAATCACAACAGTGGGGAATTTTTTGTGGAAAACAAGTCTGGCAATAACAAAAGAATACTGGTTACCGGCGGCTGCGGGTATATCGGGAGTCATACCGTTGTAGAGCTTCTTAACAGCGGCTTTGACGTTACCATTCTGGATAATCTTTGCAACAGCAAGGCCACAGTCATTGACAGAATAAAAGAAATCACCGGAAGAACGCCGGATTTTAAGGAAGCCGATATCCGGGACTTTGCCGCTCTGGATAAAATCATGGCGGAAGAGAAATTCGCTTCCGTTATTCATTTTGCGGGACTGAAGGCCGTAGGAGAATCCTGCGCCAAGCCCGTGGAATATTATGACAACAACGTTAACGGCAGCGTGCAGCTTATTCGGGCCATGGCAAAAAACGGCGTTAAGAACATTGTTTTCAGCTCCAGCGCCACAGTTTACGGCACTCCCTCCACCCCGAAAATTCCGGAGACCGAACCCCTGAAGAGAGGCAACAGCCCTTATGCGCAGACCAAGGTGGACATCGAATGGATCCTGAATGACTGGTATAACTCCGATAACAGCATTTCTGTCTGCGTGCTGCGCTACTTTAATCCGGTGGGAGCCCATAAGTCCGGTCTTATCGGCGAGGATCCCCTGGGCATTCCCAATAATCTGATGCCGTACATTTCTCAGGTAGCCATTGGGAAGAGACCGCACCTTAACATCTGGGGCAATGACTATCCTACCAGAGACGGCACCTGCATCAGAGACTATATTCATGTGGTAGATCTGGCCGCCGGTCATCTTGCTGCGCTCTCCCACTGTCTGGATAAGCCCGGATTCTATGCCTATAACCTGGGCACCGGACATGGCATCACCGTCAAGGAGGTGGTGGATGCCTACAGCGCCATTCTGGAGCATCCGCTCCCCTTTGTTTACGGTCCCAGAAGACCGGGAGACATTGCGGAATACTATGCGGATCCTGCCAAGGCCAAGGCTGAGCTTGACTGGGAGACCAAACTGGATCTTCACGATATGGTCAGCGATGCCCATAACTGGCAGCAGAAGAATCCTGAAGGGTACAACTGATAAAAGCCCGGTTTCCGGGGAGGCGGCGTTTTCCTGCCATATGTTTTAAAAACATTGTCGCAGAAACGCTGCTTCTTTCATTAAAAGCGTATTTCATTAAGGATAAAATGAAAGGTATTGTTTTGGCCGGCGGCTCTCCTTTGGGACGGGGCATTGCCTGGTTTGATACCGGAACCGTGGACAGTCTTTATGCGGCGCAGACCTTTGTGAAATCCGTGGAAAGCATGGCCGGCATTTCCATAGCTGTGCTGGAAGAAATAGCTTACAATAAGGGCTGGATTGACAGGGAAATGCTCATTGAGAGCGCA
>NZ_JBGVBR010000054.1:0-4699 GCF_045225735.1 Succinimonas sp.
CGACCGATACCGGGATATCCGGTTAAAATTGACAGGCAGGGGCGTCCTATGGACGCCTTATGGAACTACATTTTCGAGTTTCTTAGGTTTAATGAGGCGGAGACTGAGCTCAGAAGCATTGCCGCTGTTTCCGGCTCCGCAGCGGCGGCGGATGCCCTGGATAAGGCACGGGAGTTTGTCCGTTTCTGCCGGGAAAACCGCGAGATCCTTAAGGAGTACCGGCGGCTGCTGGAGGACTGGCAGTTCTGTTCCGGCCTGGCCCGGGACAGGGACAGAAGTCCTACTGACAGCATTAGTGATGCGCCCTGGAAGTTTTTCTTCTGTTTTATTCTTCTGGGGCCGGTGCTGCTGGTCATGCTGCTCCGTCTGATGTGATAACATTGGGATAAAATCAAACTGTGATAATCGCTGATTAAACAGTTGTTTTTGCTGATTAAAAATGTTTTCGCATGCTCATGGCCTGCAAACTCATGGATTGATTTTGCGGCGGTGTTTTATGTCAGAAGCCGGCTGAAATGTCAAAAGCCATTGAGAGAGGATCAAGAACCACGATGATTAAGAATAACGGAACAGAGCCGGATTTTAATGAAGCCATGGCGAAAAGCCCCTGGGATTCCCGGATTTGCCAGAAGCTTCTGGATGAATACGCCAGACTGAAAATTTTTTATTTTGTGATGGTGTTTACCGCAGCGTTATGGATTCCGCTCCTGCTTCTGGGGCCCCTGATTGCCGCGCTGCTTATCAGAGCCGCCCGCCGGACCCGCGCTTATTTTATGGCTCTGAATCTTCCCCAAAGAGATGAATGCACCGAAACGATGCGCGGCTATGCGAAAGTGATTCTGGTGTTCAGCATTTTAATCGTCATTCCGGCGGTGTTAGCTGTTATTACCGCTCTCTCGGGGCCGGGCGATACTTCATCAACGCATAACATATGGTGGCTTTTCGCGTTTTTACCCTTTATCCCTTATGCGGCGATTCTGCCCATGAGCGGCACTTCCTTTGGCGAAGCTCATGATTCCCTGAAGGGTATTCAGGAATTTCTCGGGAAGAATGAGAGCAAGATCCGGGCGCTGGAAAAATTCGAGGCTGAACATGCCGCCGAGTTTTCTCTTTATGAAAGCCAGTGCCGGGAGCTTTCCCGGCTGAGAGCTTCGAACCCGGCGGCATTTTCCGGGTTCAAGAGCTTAAGGCATCTTGTTGCCGTTGGCCGCTTCGCTGAGGCGGAGAGGGAACTCACAGCCATTGCGGCAGCGGCCGGCGCCGGATCTCAGGCGGAAGATGCTCTGGAAAAGGCCCGGGCCTTTATCCGCACCGGCCGGGAGAACAGCGAGACGATAGCGAAGTACCTGAAACTGGTGGAGGAGTGGCGGTTTGGTTCCGGCCTTTTCCGGGGGAGTTTTGACAGCACCGGCGGCAAGCCCCAGGAAACTATGCTCTGGATGTTTTTGATGTTTGTTGTTCTTACGGAGCTCACCGTGTCCTTTATGATTCTCGGAGTGCTGTGCTGACAGCAGTTTTAAATAAAACTGTTAATTTTTGATAATTAAAGATTGTCCTTGCTGATTAAAATTGCTGTCCCTGCCGATTAAAACTGTTGCTGCAAACTCGTGTATTTTCGGCGGGGCTGATCTGAGGAAGAAGAGGGCGATCCTCCCGGTTCCCGGAAACTGCCTACTTTTTCAGGTTTGCCGAAAACACGGGCCGCCCCTCGTTGTCATGATTTTCCGGATCTTCCAGTTTTCGTTTACATCGGGGCGTTGCCGCAGCGGAAATATTAATATTTTTTTGAAAAAACATTGAGTTTTTACGATCTGAAAACCTATAATCAAGACTGATACGAATAAGGCGGATGCGGCGCAAGGCCGCTATACGATATCAGGAGGTTTTATGGATTCATGTTGCGATTTCGCCGCTCTGCCCGTCAGGGATGTTGCTCTTGCGGAAGAAAGCTTTGCGGCCGTTTCCCGGCTTGTTGATGAAGAGGGCGGCGTTCTTCTTCTGAAAAACGGTCAGCCCCGTTATGTCCTTCTGGCGGTTTCCGGCGCCCGCCCGGAAACCCCGGCGGAGGACGGGGCGGCGCTGGAGATCTCCCGGAAGCTTATAGAGCGGAACCGGCAGGCCTATACGGAGCTTTCCAAATGAAGATGTTAACCGCAGAGCAGGTTAAAGCCCTGCATGAACAGCTTTTTTCCGAAACCGCCGGCTCGGACGGGATCCGGGATAACGGCCTTCTGGAAGCGGCAGTACTGGCGCCTTTTCAGTCGTTCGGCGGCCGGGAGGTTTTTCCGGGAATCATGAAGAAGGCGGCCCGCCTGGGGTACGGTCTCATTAAGAACCATGCCTTCATTGACGGCAACAAAAGGATCGGCGTTCATGCCATGCTGGTGTTTCTGGATCTTAACGGCGTGGCGCTCAGCTACACTCAGGAGGAGCTTTACGACATTGTCATGAAGACTGCCGCCGGGGAAGCAGACGGAGATGATCTCCTCCGGTGGCTTTTGGATCATGAGGACTCTTCCTGCGCCCTCTGCGCCCCAGCCCCTTAGTCCTTCAGGAGCGGCGCTGTTTTTTCCTCAGGCTCAGGCGCCGCTTTTGCCGCGCCCGGAGTTTCCTGAGACTTTCCCTCATCCTGAGCCGGAACCTTTGCCGGAGGGCGGCTCCGGTTCATTTTCCGGTATTCTCCGGGCGTCATGCCATAGTATCTCAGGAACATCCGGCTGAAATAGGACTGATTGTCAAAGCCCGAGCTTGCAGCAATGGCAATAATCCGATCCCCGGTATCCCGGAGCATTTTCGCGGCCATGTTCAGCCGGTGCTCAATCAGGAATTCATTAAAGCTTTTCCCGGTGATCCTCTTAAACAGCTTCATGAAATGACTCTCCGAAAGACAGCAGACCCGGGCGGCGTCTTTAACGGAAATCTTCTGCTCATAGTGGTTTATCACGGCATCCACCGCCGGCTGGATTTTGGAGAATTCCACCCGGAATTCCCGGACGGCGCGGCCGGCCTTAAGGGCATGGGAGTTCAGTACCTGAAAAATCATGAACAGGCATCCCAGAACCCCCAGCTGAAAATCTCCGTAGCTGCGGTGGCGGTTTTCAATAAGCTCGCTGAGCCAGGGGAGGAGTCTTTGATTAAGCGGCGTCCCCCGGGGGATCTCTTCCGGAAAAACCGTCCTCCCGGAGATGATGTCCTGAATTCCGGCCAGGTTTGCCGGATCCAGAGCCGGATTTATCAGAAGCCCGGGATTGAACAGCACTGAAAAAAAATCCGCCGGGGATGTTCCCAGCTGTTCCACGCTGTGGGGATATTTGGCGTTGGCGATGAGAATGTCTCCCTCTTTGGCGGCGATTTTGCGGCTTGAGATGGTAAAAAGGGCGGATCCGCTTTTTATGAAGGTGATTTCGATTTCGTCATGCCAGTGAAACGGAAAGCTTCTGATGAGCCGGGGCACCAGAGAGTGATAGACGGAGAAGGCAAAGTTTTCCTTGCCGTGCTTTTTGCTTTCGTGGAGGAGCCTGGGAGGGTTCATGCCGTGGTCTCCGTAAAGCCCGGGATAACCAGGGCGGTAATCATTCCGGCTGAGAATAATAGGATTGTGTTAAATTGTAAAGAGCATCATGACAGATTTTCCGGAGAATTCCGCATAAACTTATTCAAGATACCGGCCGGAACCGGGGCTTTAAACTGCGGCGCAAGACCCGGAGAGCCGGATAGTGACAGGGAAATGAGGGATGCCGGAACGTTGGCTGATGGCAAAGATGCCGGCCCCGCCTGATTGCCGCATAACGGAGCAAAACCATGATGTACGAAGGAATCAGCCACAGATGCGGCTATAACGACTGCTACTGTCTTAACGAAGACGAACTCCGGGTGAATCTTCATGCGAATCACCGGGTGGTCACGGCGGTTATCTGCTGGGAGGATCCCTACATTAACGGGATTTCCGGCGCTTATTCCTGGGACGGCCGCCCGGAGGAGATGGAGCTCTCCCGGGAGCTTGCCTTTGAGAACATCTGGTCTGCCACTCTGAAACCTCCCTATAAGAGAGCGCAGTATTATTTTCTGCTGACCTTTGACGACGGGAGCTCCCGGGTTCTTCTGGAGGACGGGCTTTATGATCCTTCCTTTGTTAACCGTCAGGAAATGGCCCGGCACTTCTTTAAATTCGCCTGGATGAACGAGGCTGATATCTGCCGGACTCCCCGCTGGGCGGAGGACACCGTCTGGTATCAGATCTTTCCGGATCGCTTCAACAGAATTCCGGACGGCCGTCCCGGCAAATTCGAAGACTGGGACAAGCCCTTTGTTAAGAGTCATAAATGCCTGTACGGGGGCAATCTCCGGGGCGTCAGAGACAAGCTGGATTATCTTCAGGATCTGGGCATTACCGGCATCTACTTCAATCCGATTTTCCGGAGCCTCAGCAATCACCGCTATGACACCACCGATTACCGGGAGCTGGATCCGGTCTTCGGAACCAATGAGGAGTTCCGGGACTTTGTCCGGGAGGCTCATAACCGGGGCATCCGGATCATGATCGATGCGGTGTTCAATCATTCCGGCCCGGAGTTTTTTGCCTGGCAGGATGTGCTGGCCCGGGGCCGGGAATCCCGGTATTTTCACTCGTATTATGTCAATGATCCGGAGAGCCTTAAGAAGCAGGCGAACACCAAGGACGGCCGTTTCTATTCCTTTG